>NZ_JARVTD010000018.1:0-123828 GCF_030208835.1 Variovorax sp. efr-133-TYG-130
GAATACCTAAAATCCGTTCGAGAACCCGGTGTTGCGACGACCGGTTGAATCCGCCCTGGCTGCCTTGGTCGGAATGCACGGTGACCGTCGCTTTGGGTTGGCGCCGCCACAAAGCCATCAACAAAGCATTGAGGGCCAATTCGGTATCGATGCGGTGCCCCATGGACCAGCCGATGACATGGCGCGAGAACAAGTCGATCACCACGCTCAGATACAGCCAGCCCTCGTGGGTACGGATGTAGGTGATGTCCGTGACCCAGGACTGGTTGGGCTCGCTGACGATGAAGCGTCGCTGCAGATGATTGGGGGCGACCACGGCAGGCTTGCCACCACGACTTCCAGGCCGTCGGCGGTAGCCCGTCTGGGAGCGCAGCCCCTCGAGCTTGAGCAGGCGAGCCACGCGATGCTTGCCGCATGTCTCGCCCAGATCGCGCATGTCCATGGTCAGCTTGCGGTAGCCATAGACGCCGCCACTCTCCAGCCAGGCGTGCTTGAGAAGGCCCAGCAGACGTTGATCGTCCTTGCCACGAAAACTCATCGGCTCGACCTTCCAGGCGTAGTAGCCGCTGGGGTGAACGGCCATGACCTTGCACAGCCTGCGAACGCTGTGCTCGCCTTCATGGCGCTCGATGAATGCGTACTTCACCCGGACTGCTTGGCAAAGTACGCTGCGGCCTTTTTTAGGATGTCGCGCTCCTCGGTCACACGCTTGAGCTCGGCCTTCAGCCGCCGCAGTTCGTCTGTCTGCGACACCTGCGCCTGCCGATCACCGGCGGGCATGCGCTGGGCCTTGATCCATTGATAAAGACTGTGCTGACTCACGCCCAGCCGGGCCGACACATCGGCCACCTTGTGGCCGCGCTCGGTGATCTGCTTGACCGCTTCGGCCTTGAACTCTTCGGGATATCTCTGCTTACTCATGGCACCTCCTATTGGGCCTCAGGTTTGAGGCTCAGAGGTGTCTAGAAAACCCGGGGCGATTCACCCGCAGCTTCATCGGCCAAGCATTAGCACCACTAAGAAATGGGTTGCGAGAATTCGTGGATCTCCTTGCCGCATCCGAGGCGACCAGCACACTGCTCGGTCCAGCAGATAGCGAATTTCGCGGCCGCGAGTTGCTGCCGGGCGGCGAGTGCTTCAACAAGTCGAGACGTCGAACGCTAGAAGTTCCGTGATCAAGCCGTCGCCATCCGACGCGCCGAAAACCCAATTGCGCCTCGATCCTCAACGGCAAGCATCCAGCGGAATGTCACGGATCGAAGCCTTGCTCTGGGAAGCAGAGACGATGCGTTTGCACATCGGCCAAGAGATCGCCGAGATTCCGCAACATGAGTCGCTCCCAAAGTGACATTCGTCACCATTTCGATTCACTGGCGCATCTAACATGCCGCCGGTGTGACCGACCGGAATGCGGCGCACGCGGGACCGTCTCGTTCACCCAGATGGCAAATGTCTAATCCTGAAATCACAATACGCGAGCAATGAAAAAAGAAATCTCCCGACTTTTTTACGAAATCTCTGCCGTAGCCAAAGAGCTCGGTTGCACTGAAAACGCGCTTCTCGACCTGGGGGCCCACAATCGGATTGAGCTCATTTTTGGAATTCCGGAGACAAAGACACTTCGATTGCTAGAAAGCACCACCTCCGGCGAACGCAATCTTGGCCTCCCCCTTTTGACTCCTGATTTTTTGAAGCTTCGCCCCGAGCATTGTTTCAAACTAAACATAAGCGGCACCGCCTTAGTCAGCGATTCAGAAGTTGGTTATCGCTTCAGTGAAGGACGGCCGACACTAAGGCTGCATCCCACGGACAGTGACGAGCGACTGCCATTCGATATTGAAAAAAGAAAAGAGATCTCTTGGAAAGATCCACGCCGCGCTTGGCAAGCTTGGGCCTTCGATAAAGATGGATCCCCTGATCCGCTGACCGTTACTAAGGAAACCGTTTTCGTCTCTCATGCTGAGATTTCCGATTACTTAAGGCGGCCTGCGGAAGGATTCTTTGATGTCAAGAATGAATTCAATTCCGACTTCCTTCAATACATGAAGCAAGCTGCGGTGATTTTCTGGGGGCATGCAAAAGTTGTCAAAGCAAAACCGGAAACGCATCCTAAAACACAGGATATCGAAGACTGGTTTGTCGAAAAGGAAATGTCCAGAACGCTCGCCAAGGCTGCCGCTTCACTTATCCGGCCGAGCTTTGCGGGGAAGGGACGACCGCCTGAGGATTTGGCTGCCAAGCCATAGATTCACGGAATTCTGAGTGCTGTACAGCATCCCTGAGTTGCTCAAGGAGCCTGCCTAGGGATCAGCGCACTTCATCTTAGATAGGCGCGACTGTTGCACTACTGAGCAGGATTCACCCGAACTAAGTGAACCGAACTGTGTTGTGCCGCCACGCGGCGAAGCTCGGCTTTTGCGGCCAACGAGACATGGCCCGCCGTGCGAGGCCGCCGCGTGCCTCTTTAGGCTGAGAGCGGCTAGCTTTTACGAGACGGGCACTCATTACAAGCTCTGCCGCGCCTTGACCAAGGCCTTGCGGCAGTGAACGTGCGCGACCAATAGCTCACGTGCTTCGAGAGCCGATGCTATCGCCTACGGCGTGATCGCAATTACGGGCCGCCTTACAGGCAATCCGTACCCACCCACAAGCTTCCACTCCTGATCTTCTCGCCTCGCACCCTCGCAGGGCGGCACCGACGCGCGCGCTTCGGTTGATAGCCAACGCGACGTAACGATCCGCGTACTCCTATTTGCACCCTGTCTCGAACGACAGCCGAGTGCGCCCATTAATAACTGTCTCGCCGCTCAAGCCGCGCGAACAGCAAAAATTTTCGACTCGAAATATCCACGTCAAGACAAAGGGTATTGAAAATGCGGTCGGACCATTCCCTCCTTTTTTTTAGACGCGATTGGTGTAATTCGTACTTCTTCAAACGCATCTAAGAAAGGAATGACATGGATGCAAACAACGCGAAGGCGCAAATTGTTTTGAGACGGCCAGAAGTGGAGGTTCGCACGGGATTAGCGCGCTCAACGATCTACGACCGCATGAATCCTAGTTCGAAACGCTACGACAAGCACTTTCCGAAGCCCGTTCGTCTTGGCTCGAGCAACAACGCAAAAGCAGTGGGCTGGCTGGAATCGGAAATTTCGCAGTGGGTAGATCTCTGCATTTCGCAAGGCCGCCAGCAAGCTCAATAAGACTACCACACCCTCCGAGCCCTGCGGGGCTCCAAATACCGTCGCAACTCAGCGACTTAAGGCATTTCACGTTTTCGGCTTTCTGCCGATGCGTGAAGTGCAAAAAACCTTTAATTCAAAGTATTTTTTATTTTATGTTTGTCCCAATCTACTCTCTCCCCGCCTCGCTCCTGAACTCGGTTCTGGAGACCGAACGCATCACCCAGGCTCCCTCCTCGTTGATTCTCTCGGCCCACCTTTCTGCTCTCTCGATCGCGTGCCAGCATACGCTGCAGGTGCGCCGCCCCGGCGGGCAACTGGGCCCCGTGAGCTTGTCCTTTATTGATGTCGTCCCCAGCGGCGAGCGCAAGACGACGGTGCACAAGGACATCTTTCAGCCCCTCATCAATTTCCAGCGCGAGGACGAGATGCGGGTGCAGCCGCTGCTCGACAGCTATCGTCTCGCGCTTCCCGAATGGGAGGCCGGGATCAAGGAACTCCATCGCCAAAAGGTCGATCTGGAGAAATCGGGAGCATCCACGCAGGTTCTCGAAGAGGAAATCGAGGAACTGCTCGCCAACAAGCCCAAGCGCCCGAAAGCGTTCAAGTTGATCATGCAAGACGCCACGCCCGAAGCCGTAGCTCAGCGTTTGCACGAGGAGCACCCGACGGCTGCCATCATTTCGTCGGAAGGCGGCGTCGTTCTGGAATCCGCCCTCTTCCGCTCCCTGGGCCTGTTCAATTCGCTCTGGAGCAGCGAAGACATCGAAATCGTGCGTGCTACGAAGGACACGGTGAAGATCGTCAAGCCGAATTTTTCGGTGACGATCGCTGTGCAGGACGAGGTGATGCAGAAATTCCTGAACCGCAAGGGCAGCGAAATCCACAACAGCGGCTTCATGTCCCGGTTCCTGATTTCGAAGGCCTTTCCAAAGCGCGGTTCCCGCACCATCACCGGTGAGACCTTTTCGCGCACCGCATCGGACGCATTCAAGGCCCAGGTCACGCAAATCCTGAAAGCAACGCATATTCCCGACGGCCCGCCCGACACGTACGTCATGGAATTTGAGCCGGCGGCTTACAAACCGTGGATCGACTACTTTAATGAGACGGAATTAGCCCAAGCCCCCGGAGGCCAGCTCTGCGACGTCGCGGAAGCGGCATCCAAGAGTGCAGAACAGGCGGCGCGCATCAGCGCGATCCTTCAGTACTTCGAGCACGGGCCCTCGCCGATCAACGCGGCCAACGCGCAGCGCGGCGTCGATATTGCCCGTGCGCACCTGGTGCAGCACAAAGAGATGTTCGGCGCCAAGCCCGAAGTTGAGCAGGACGAAAGCGATGCAGTGACCCTGCAGCACTGGCTGACCAAGCAGTGCCTGCGCTACGGCGGCATGTCGCGCTTTCGCCGCAACGAGATCCTGAAGCTGGGCCCGGCCACCCTGCGCAGTAAGGCCCGCAGCGAGGCCGCATTGGTCTGGATGGTGCGAGACGGGCGCGTGCGCCTCGAGTTCTGCAACAAAACCACGTTCGTGCACCTGAACCCGCAGTTCTTCCCAGTCCAGAACCCGCCCGCCTGGTTTCCGCCTCCGTTCAGCGGTCTGCCGACAGGTCGCATCTAAGCTGAAGGCGCAGTTCGCGTTCTCTGCGAGAAGGACGACATCGACGCCATCGCGAATAGGCCGCCCCCCATAAAGCCGCGACTCCTGCTACCAAGTAGCAAGAGTCGCGGCTTTTTCATTTGCACATCCCTTGCCGGTGACCTCAAACGCTCACAAGCCGCCCGGGCGCACCGCAACCTAGGCCTTGGCTTCCTGAGTCAAGCTTCGCACCGCGGCCTGCCGGCCGATCGCATCTAGAGCCGAAGGCGTCGTTCGCGGGCTCTGCTAGAAGAGCCGCGTTGACACAACCAAGACCGGGCCGCCCCCGGTGACGCCGCGACTCCTGCTACCAAGTAGCAGGAGTCGCGGCTTCTTCAGTTGCGCGCCCCTTCCCGTGACCGCAAACACTCACACACCATCCGGGCGCTTCGCGTCCGAGGCCTTGGCTTCCTGGGTCAGGGTTCGCACAGCGGCCTGCCCCAAGTGTCTGCCCGGGGCGGCTGCCAGGCCCCGCTCCTGGTGGCTGCGATGGTCGACACGGGCCGCATGCCCAAACCTCTCGAGGAACTCGTTTTGCTTGCCGGCCCAGTGCTTGCGCCGCATGGTCGCCTCGGCGCCGAGCACTCCGCGCGGACGACCACAGTTGTCCTTTCGACACCCGCCGCGCTCGGGATGTGCCGGGTTGTAGCGCCTGAAGTACTGGGCCGCTTCGCGGTCGTACTGATCTTCAAGGCGCTCAGAAATCATGATGTGCGCATGTGGCTGGGGAACGCCACCGAGGGCCGCGGTGGGGCAGTGGATGGCGTACTGGTAGGGCTTGCCCCTGAAGCTCTCCTCGATGTACGAGTTGACCAACTCGTTATTCTGATCAGCCGTCAACTCGCCCGGCAGTGCCACTTCGTATTCCCGATAGGTGGCGGCATTGCTTCGTTCGAATTTGTCCGCGGCGCTCCATAGGGCGCGAGGTGAGCCATTGGCCCATAGTGGAAGATTGCCGTGCCCAGTGGCAATGAGGTCGGCTGATTTATCGTCCCGGGCGTATTGGCCTTCGCGAGCGATATAGCTCGAATGCCGGGCTGCACTACCCTTTTTGCCTGTCTTGATAGTGATGTGAAAACTGGCCATGGTTGCTCCTAGTGGTAATTAGAGAAACGGTAAGTGCGCAAGCTCATTTACCCTCTCTCTGGTCCCTCGACATGAGAGTCCTATACCAATAGGCAAGCGTGTAAAAATATATACAACCAAGAGCCATGCCCTTGATCAGCCTCCATTCATTCAATCCAACCTTCTCATCCCATAGATCATTTGCCTCATGACGCAACAAAAAAATATGGAGAACAAGCCTTTTAAGCTTGCCTCCGCATATACATTAATTGCTCATGACTTCAATGCACACGCGCTGACTCGACCATCCCATTCATAGGAACACTCAATCGGAAATTCCTTTGAATACTTTTCCATCGAGTTGAATTGAATCTTTTCCTTGAACATCTCCTTCAAGGCCGTATCCATATCCTGAGGGTGACGCAAGAACGCGGGAATGAAGGCATTGGATGCCACCTTCTTATCATCCAGGAACCACTCCGAAGAATTGACGTTCACGCCTTTATTCTCCTGAGCTAAAAAAGTGACCTTCAACTGGAATTTGTGTGAACCTGAGAAATGAGCATTCAAATCTCCAGTGACCTTTTCTTTCGTGGCTTTGGCAGCAGCCAGATACCGCTCCTTCCACTGAGTCATTTCTTCCAGTCGCTTTTGCGCGTTAGCAATGCTTCCCTGGTCTTGCGCCTGCTCGACAACGCGGTCTGACTCGAGCCTGCTTTGCAGCTCCGCATAGTTAGACTTCATTTTGGCCAGCTCCTGCTCAGCCATCCGCTTCCACGTCGGGTTGTTGATGGGACTGTTGGCCACCTGCTCGGCTTGTGCTTCGTAGACTTGCAATGCCTGCGCAGCGGATTCGAGCTTTGATTTGCGAGCTTGCTCTGAGCGCTCCAACAGGTTCTTGGCGTTCGCCAGGTTCTGCTCGGCGGCTTCGAGCATCTTTGCGTACCGCTGCTCTTTCTCCAGCGCCACCCTGTCCAGTTCTTGCAGACTTCGTTGCTTTGCCGCTTGAACGACCTCGTCGCTTGTCTCCGTCAGGCAGGTGAATTCAACGAGCGTTTGGCCATAGTCGGCCTTGCTGTGATCCCAATCCGTGGATTTGCAGCCCTTGGCACCGTCAAGCACTTCGCCGAAGGTGAAGTTGCTCTGGGACAGTGCGCTTTCTTTCACTTGGGTGATGCTGGAGTTCGTGCAGGCACCCAGTGCAACGCTGACGAGGAGCAGCGCTGATGTTCTTGCGAGTTGAAAGGTGTTCATTAATCTTTGCTCACGGTTAGAGTGAGCGTTTGCTACTCTTGATTGGTGGATGAGAGGGATGCGCTTGATGCCCGTTGTGCGGGAACGCGAGCAACGGGGTATCGCAGCGCTAGATGGAGGAGACACAGCTCAGGCTGAGGACTGGGCCGTGCTGAACGATCGAGGGCTATCGGGCAGCAGGAGTGACGCCGGGCGATGAATCCCGGCCGATGGCGCCCTGGCGCTCGAATGGCAGCTTCACGAAGACCAGCACAGCCAGCAGGACGACGCCGGCCCAGGGGAACACGAAGCTCCATGCCAAGAGGCCCCAGGCGCCGTGATACCCGAGCTTCTTCGCGAAGCGCCAGCCCAGTACAGGAGGAACGATCAGGCCTGCGACGATGAGAAGGTGATAGACGTTGAGCGAACCCATGGTGATTTGCTTTCGGAAGTTGGATAAGGAAGGGGATGGTTGTCGAGGCAGGAAGGCGGCTATGCCGCCGCTAGCACTTGTGCTTCTTGTTGACTGAGCGACGTGGATCGGTGCCAAGGATTGCGCCCTCCTTGGTCATGCACACGCCATCGGTGCAGACGTAGCCAGGGGCCTTGAGCACGGCGCGGTCGGCGTCCCCGATTTCGCAGCGCAGCTCGTCGAAGTCGAACTCCTTGTATGACTTCACACGCTCGGTCGTCGTGTAATACACGCCGTTGCCGCCGGCCTGCACCCGGATCGGATAGACCGGGTACTTGAGGTCGCGGCTCCAGCCCTGGATTTGGATCTCCATGGCCGAGCGGTCGATCTGATGCCGCACGGCATCGGGGTTGATGAGCGGATCTCTGCCCTGGGCAAGCGCCACAGGGGTCAAGACGATCGCGGCGAGTACCGCGAAGACGGTGCCGAGCATGGTTCTCATGGGGAGCCTTGAAAGAAAGTGGACTTGAAACGAGCCCGATCGGACGAATTCCGGTCGGGCGAAAGCCGTTCAACCAAGCTTGGCATCGGCAGGCTGGGGCGCGATCAGCTGCGGGATATTCCAGTCGGGCGGAAAGGCATCGACCGGCACCCAGCCGTTCTTCACATAGGAGCGCGCCGAAATCCGGTTACCGAAATACCCCACGAGCCCGCACGCGACGAGGATTGCCCAGGTCTGGGCCACCCAGTCTTCGGCCGGGTCGAGCACCAACAAGATGGCGAGCCCCACGACGAAAAAGGTCGCATACAGGAAGACCGCGCACAACAGCGCCAGCGGCCATTGACCACGCATCAGGAATGCGACCGGTCCGAAGAAGAAGAGCTGCCACGAGAAGCCGTGCTTGACGAAGCGGGTTTGATTGTTTCGAGCGAAGTGGATGTTCATAGGAGTGTTGAGAGCGAAAGGGCCGCTTCGCAGCCGCATATATACTAAGGATTCCTTAGTATAAGAAAAAGATGAAACTAAGACCATCTGAGGATGCCGCGTGCGCTCCATGCTCAGATCGACCCAGAGCTTCCTTTGTTTGCCCGACGGCTAAAGGCGGCCCGCTTGCGCAGTCAACTGTCGCAAGAGAAGCTCGGCATCAACGCTGGGGTCGATGAGTTTTCGGCGAGCGCTCGTATCAATCAGTACGAACGCGGCAAACACACTCCAGATGTCTTGATGGCGACGCATCTGGCGCGAGCGCTCGGGGTGCCGCTTTCTTATTTCTGGGCGGTCGATGACGATGAGGCAGAACTTCTGCGGCTTTATCACGGTTTTGGTGCGCGGATGAAGAAGCAGGTTCTTCGATCAGTTCAGGAGCTTGCGACGACAAAATAGGCATCCCTACTCGATGCTCGCGATGGACGCTGATTGCCAAGACATGAGGGACCGTCAGCCTGTAGACATTGACTTCGCAGTCCTTGAATGCCAACGTCAGCGCTTGAGAGGGCTCCCAATCTTCAGACCCATCGGACGGGGCATCGTGGCAACTGCCTAGTCGGAAGAGTGTGTCTCGCCCGCCCCTTAGATCCGCTTGGAGCGAGCCACCGTAAAACTCCCGCGGAAGGGAGCGGTCCACCGAGCCGGCCAACTCGATGGGAATGGGTCAAGCGCTGCAGCACGAGACCCAGAGGCGCAGCCCTTAGGGGTGACGCTGCCTCGAACGCCATTGCCAGCCAACCCCAAACCCGAACAGCAGTCCGAACAAAAGGCCGACAGCCAGCACGATTGCGAACGCGGCCAAGTATTCGAGGGGCCCTGGAAAGGTCGTCATCTCGCTTCCCACGTGTTCATGCCTACGGTTCTGGCGCTGCGACGGTTGGTCTGTTCGCGCTCCTGATCTCTAGGCGCTGCACGTTGGACCTCCTCTTCAAGCGCACGGTGGACGTGATCCATCCGGTACGGATCGCGCTGCTTGCAGAGCAGTCCCGCGCGATCCACGCGCTCCAGAAACGCTTCATCGAACTCGAGGCCAGCGTCGGACACCGGCGATTGGCCGACTTGAGACGTCGTCATTGCAGGTCCTCCCGATCAAAGACCGCCTGCACGCGCGATGCCCCACTGCCGTGAGCCGGAAACCCCACGATCGCTGCACGATCCCGTTGCTGGCAGATCCCGCAGTTCAGACAATCCGAGTTCCCGGTGCTGGCCGGACAGACGATCACCTGGCGCCCGGCCGGTGTGCGGGTGGACCTGGTGGCGTCGTGCGGCAGCACGACCACCACAGGCGCGATGCCCAGATCCGCATAAGCGTCGGCTTGCGCCAAGCTCTCCGCACTGAGGTTGACCGTGAAGCCGAGCCTGTTGGCGCTCTGGATCGCGATCCGGTTGATGGCCGTGGGCGGATAGTGGGTATAGGTGAATCCACGCCGCCCCCTGTTGGCCATGGCCAGCCGTGTCAACAGTTGCGCGTCGATGACCCCCGGCGCCTGGGGCGTCAGATCCCCCGCCTGGTTGTGGCGCCACAGTGCATGGCGTCGTAGCGTGGTGATCTCCTGCAGAAGTTCGTCAAAGCTGCTGCCGCGCATTCCGCGGGACACCGCCTTCCAGTGAATGGCCAGCGGGCCGCTTTCCGCATAGCAGCCGTTCCCCTTGAAGCTGCAGTTCGCTGGACACGCGTTCGCACTCGTGGTCGTGACCGGGATCGGACCGGTCTTGCGGTTGCGACTGACGCGCACCAGGTGGTAAGTGAAGACGCCCTGTGCGGGTAGATGCACTGGAGAGATATCCGAGCGGTTTTGAGGCGCGCGGGCTGGGTTCGGGCGAGCCTCTGCCCGCGCCATGATCGAAATGGACAAAGTCAAATCCTCTATGTTGTGAGCGCTGCCATCGACGACAGCGCCAGGGAAAAAGCCCGCCCCGAGGGGCCGAGCCAGAACCGCACGCGCAGACCCTCCACGCCCCAGGCCAGAGAGGCCGGGGCGTGGGGGGATGCGCGTGCGGGGATACGGGTGGGGAAGAAGCGGACCGGGAAGTCCGCTGCAGGCGTTGCGCCTTTTGTGAACGGCGGCCGTCAGAGGCCGTTGAGGGTCAGGACCTCTGCGAGGACGCGGCGGCTGGCGGACTCGCGTCACTCCTGCCCAGCCTTCTGGCCAGCTTGTCCCGGACCTCGACGGCACAGCCGTGCCAGGCATGGCCGCTGACCATCGGTGTGTCGAGCGCTTCCGGCGTCATCGCAGCCACCCGCTTGGCGTACTGCTCCAGCGCCTGCATGACAAACGCCTGGATGAGCGCCCCATGCGCACTGAACTCCATCAACTCGGTGACGAATTCAACGTTGGTGGATGTGTTGGTAGATGGCCTGCTCATGTCGCCTCGCACGTCGACTGGAGGATCTCGAAGCCCGCATCGGCGATCAGGCCCGGAACGAGCAACATGACCAGGTCATCGGACAGGCCTGTACGCATGGACGCCCACTCGGCCTCGCTCAGCCCGTCCTCGAGCGCTCGTGTCTTGGCAGCTCGAGCCAGCGCCTCCTCGTCGAAGACGGCGAGCTCGGCCGTGAACACCAACGTCGTTCGGGTCGGGGCGTTCATGAGGAGCCCTCCCCAGGGACGATTGACGAGATCTCCGCGCCGAACGCCAGCGCCGCGTTGTCGGGACTGGGGGGACCGTTCTGCCGGATCCACCAATCGGGCGGGCTGTACGGCACGGTCATCACGCCCAGATACCCGTTCTGGGAGGCGTAGCCGACCACCTTGGCGCGACCGATTCCGTTGATGCGGATGATCACGTCTTCGCTGATCGAGGGAACCTCGAAGTCGGCCGACCACTGCAGCAGGTCCTGGGTGAAGGGGTCGCGGGTATAGCTCGGCACCGTGACGTGCCGCTGGAATCTGCCTTTCATGGTTGTTTCTCCTTGGGCGGCAACACCGTCGCGTCGCCAAGTTGTCGGGATTTCATGCGCAGGACCAGGCCATCGAGTTCGCGCTCGACGTCCCATCCGCGCCGCCCGAGGCAGCGTCGCAGCACATAGGTGTGGGCGCCGTAGGCAACGCGTGCGCCCTGCCGGATCGCTGACCGTCGGGCCGCCCGGTTGGCATGGAACGCACGCACCTTCTCGCGCCAGGGGCCCGCGTACGGCCCAGTCGGTGCATCGGCCTGCGCGAGGAAGGCGAGTGGGCAGTCGTAGTAGCAAAGCCCGCAGGTCTCGTCCATGCTCTTGACGGCCGCCTCGCCACCCCGACAGTCGATGAGCGTCAGGCCGATCCATTTGCGGCCGACGTGTGCGCCTGAGTGGGTCTGGGCCAGGAACCACAGCCGGTTGCCGATCGTGCGGTGGGCGAGCACCGTGGAATAGGCCGCCACACTGGCCAGCTCGTCGTGGACGGCCTGGTCCTTGGTGGCGCGGTAGAGGATGGTCCCCATGTCAGGCTCCCACGGCCGACGAATCGGTGAACGCGAGGCGGGCGCCAGGCGCATGGAAAGGTGAGGGTTGGATCGCAAGGGCCGTGAAGGTCGTATCGATCCGTGGAACGCGTGTGTCGTTGTGCATCGGGTGGACGTAAAAAAGCCCGCGCAAGGCGGGCTGGATGGATGGGTGATGGGGCGGTGGATTGATAGGTGAACGGGGGGTGCCGGATTAGTAGGTGTTGAAGAGAGAAATTGACTTCGCCGCAAGGCGTCATCCAGGTTGCGTGTCGTCGTTCGCATGGATGCCGATGGCGCGCTCGATCAGCTCCTGCTTCGTCTCCCGGTCACTGGCGATCTCCTGCAAGCGCTGGTCCAGCGCCCGCACGGCCGCGGCCAGATCGCCATGCTCCCAGGAGGTCACGACGTCACGCGCCAGGCGTTCAAGCGTGAGCAAGGCAAGCCTCCAGGCCGTGGACATAGGCCTCGATGCGCGTGTGCTCCGCTGGCGAGGAGCGCTTCAGGATCTCGATCACCTTCAGGTGCAGCGGCGTGGCGCGGGTCCAGACCCGGTGCCAGGCTGCGGCATCGTCGGGCAGCGCACCGTCCCCCTCGTCGGGGCTGTCGATGCACTCGAGCCGAAGCTCGACGATCTCGCCGAAGTGCGTGAAGAGCGACCAGCCTTCGGCACAGGCCTCGGCGTTCTCCTCGGCGGTAAGCAAGGACGCTGCATCTTGCGCACCGGCCGCCTCCAACCTCGGGGATTCGAAGCCGTTGAACTCGCACGCTTCCGCGATGATCTGGCCCATCGCAACAAGTCCCATCGCATCGGCGGCCTCCTTCTGTGCATCGTCGATGTCGCTCCAGTCCACGGAGCCGTCGCCACCGTTGGCGATGTCGGCAATCTCGTAGGCGCGTGTCACGCTGTGGGCGCAATGAAGGGCGCGCTGCAGCTGATGGCCGGTGTACAGATCGCGGCCCAGCAGATATTTGCCGGAAGCTTCGATCGGAATCACGGCCATGTGAAGACCTCGAACGCTAGAACGGCCGGCAGCACCAGGTTGTCGCCCGAGAGCTCCAGAGCTTCGCACTGGTGGTTCTGTGCAAGTTGCAGCAACCGGCGCAGCGCATGCCATCCCAGTGCCTGGGCCGCAGCGATGTTGTCGGCGTTGACCTCGGCGCGCCAGCTGTAGTCGTCGAGCTCGAGGATCAGGAGGCCAGCAGCGGACTGAAAAGCGCCACAGATCTCGCCTGTCTGGTGTTCCACATGAATCTGTTGGGCGATCTCCCAGGGGAGGTGCCGCGCGCTAACGCGCAGCGTGCGAGCGATGTAGCGGTGAAGGCCAGCGGACGACAACGTGGAAGGTTCGTGATCCGCCGCAGAGTGAACGCTTGAATCGTTGGTCATGGGTATTCCTTGTGAAGAGAAGATGGAAGGAAAGATGGAAAAGAAATGAAGGGAAAGGAAAGAAGGAACGCGTGCCCGCGCTGGGGGGCAATGCCTGCGTGGTCATGGCAAGCCACCTGTCAAGACAGTTCCGCCCAAGGCGGCACAATCTGGGAATGACAACAACGCAGGAGCTGCCCGACGAGGCGTTGAGTGCGATAGCCACCGAGTGGCGCAGGAAGGCCCTGGAGGGCGAGCTTCACGCGCGCGGCATCGCCCATGAACTCGAGACGGAACTGCGCCGACGTGTCGGGGCCCCGTTCACGAACTACGACACCTTGGACCTGCGCCCTCTCGAGACGAGGATGGCGCAGCGCCGGTGGTGGCAGCTCTGGCGCACACGCTGATGCCGGTAGCTCCGGCCCCTTGCGACGTCGGTCAATCGCCATCCCGGGCCGCCGGCGCCCGGTCCAGTTCCACCCCGCGCCAGAACGCGCGTTCCGCCCGAATGAGCCGCGCGATCTCGGCCTCATCGCGCTCGACGCGATAGATCTGCAGGTCCTGCCCACCCAGCAGCACGACCACATCGGCCGCGCGTTGGCCTGTGACCGCCAGCAGATGGACAACGCGAAGCCGGATGTATGCGGGCATGCCCTCCGCCCACAGGGGGGCAGCATTCATGCCGACGCACAGGCACTCCAGCAACTGGACGTCCGGTGAAGCCACGACCTCTCGGTTGACGGTGGCGACCATCCAGGGATGGCGCGGATGGCGCCGCTCGGTGTCGGTGCGCCGGATCTGGCGCCCGGTGCGTTGGGTGTAGTGCGCGGCCACGATGGGCTCCAGCAGGCGGCTCCAGTACTCCATGCTGTCCTCTTGCTGATGCTGTTGCCGCGGTTGCAACAGGTCCTGCCGGCCCGTCTTTTCCATCCAGAGGCGCACCTCGGACTTGAAGGGGTCCAGGCCGAGGGCTGCAGCGGCGTCGAGGTTCGTGAGACTTGCGCCGCATGGCTCGGATGGACTAACGGTGTGGGTCCGACGATCGGGAATGAGCTTCGGGACAAGTTGCAGTACGGCGCCACTTCTCGAAGAGGTTCGCAGGCGCTCCGCGCGTGTGTGGATCATGGTTTTTTCCTGGGAAGTGAGGCCCATCGGCACGAAGCCCCGTTCTCCGCAAGGAGACACGGGGCTTCGGGCAGCGGGCGGGGGTTGAGGTGGTTCTGACTTGCTTGGCGAGCACCCTCAGGCGATGAGTTCAAGGGCATGGGTGAGCGCGCGCTGCTTGATCGCCGCACCCTGGCCGAACCAGGCGCTGTCCAGGCGGTATTCGCGGCTGCGGGCACGTCGTTCGTGGTCGACGTATTCGGTCACCGCGTTCAACAAGCCCCACGCTGTGCCCTTCGCGGCCGCGAGTTCGGCGCCACGGCCCTGGCCCTCGTAGAGCGCCTGGATCCGCTTGACGGCTCGCGCCTGCGGGACCACCGTTTGCTCGGAGGTGCCTTGCTTGCCATCGCCTTGACCTGCATGCGGTCCGCACAGCACGTGGAGGAAATAGTCCAGCGACTCTTTGCCTTTGACCTTGCGCTCGGCCAGGGTCTTCATGCGGTGCATGAAGCCGTCCCACTGCGACACGGCGATACCCAGTTGGCGCTTGATCGCATCGGCATCGAAGCTGGTGTTGTGGGGCACGCGGATGGCACTGCTGCTCGCGCCGTTGATCGCCATGGTGAGGGTGTTGTGGCAGACCACCCGCACCGTGGTCGGCGTCACGGTCGTGGCCAGCGTGCCGTCGCAGGAGGTTGCCAGCAGCAGGTACCCGTCGACGGCATCGGCGCCCTTGAGCACGGTGTGTTGACCGGTGCGCGCGAGCGCCCAGAACTTCCGCCCAGCTTTGAGGACGCCTGCGGTTTCCATCTCGAAGCCCGAGACTTCGGTAAGGTCCCGGTAGAACTCGAGCACGGCTTGCGGCTGGACCACTTGGTAGCGGCTGCTGACGACGGACAAGGCCGCTTTGGTATCGCTGCGGTAGAGAACCTTCTGCTCCTCGAAGGCCTTCAAGGCCTCGAAGCTACCCGCGTCTTCGCTCATGTAGCGCACCGGGGTCTCACGGATGGTCCAGTCCATGCCGGCCTGCTGCGCCCAGACTTCGATGGGCTGCTTGGGTGGGAGCGCTGTGCCCAGCAGGTGCCAGGGGGTTTCGCCGGCGTAGGCCATGGTTTCGATGAGGTGAGCCATAAGGGGTCAATTTCCTTTTGAGGGTTGAAAAAAGCACGACGCCCACGCCGGATCGCTGCAAAGGGCAGCGTCCGGGCGTGGGCGTCGAAGGGTGGAAAGAGTTGAAGAGAAGCGCTCGAGCGCGAGGGAGCAGGAGAGGCGGAGAACGGGATCGTTGCGTGCGAAGGACTTAGCGCGCTTTCTGTCCTTGATCGAAGAACTCGTCGACCAGGCGCCGGGCCTGAGCGCGTCGATCCTTTGGATCGCAGTGGAAGTTCTGGCGGCACCAGGTACCGAACGGCTCGCTGACCTCGTAGTCCATGACGCCGGGGAAGTCCGGCATCGCCACCTCGGCCAGGCACGCATTGAGGGCCTGGTGCAGCTCCGTGACGCAGTCGGAAAGTACAACGGCCGCACCGATCTGCTCGCCGTACAGATCGGCATCCGCATCGCCCCATGGACGGGCCTGCATGAAGCCCTGCCACATGAACATGGCCAGCAGGTGCGGGTTGATGAAGGGATGGTCCGGGTGTGTCGTCATCCGGGGTAGTCCCCAAGGTCGACACTGGCACCGGTCGGCGCCATGTAGACGTCCTTGAGTTCGCCCTCCACATCGAGGCAATAGAAGTCGTCGAAGCGGTCGTCCTGCTCTCGTAGGTGTTCGGCCCGAGCGAGCTCCGTGGGGAACTCCTGCGAGCCCGTACCGCCCGCAGTCACTGAGACAACGTAGAAACGAGTCGTCGGGTCCTTCATGGAGCGGCCGGCTTCTCGCCGAACGTATAGCTGCAAGCCAAGCACTCGTAGTTGTCCAGGAAGCTTGCGTCCATGGCCTGGCCAATGGTGGCGCCACCGGCCAGCCCTGCGAGCGCGGCACCGGCCATGGAACTCAGCAGGGAGCCGGCCGGGTCGGTGGCTGCGCCTGCGAGCGTGCCGACCTGGGCACCGCGCATGGCGCAGGCGGCACCCCAGGCTGCGCCAACGATGGCGCCAGCGGCACCACCTACTTTTTTGCCGCGGTCACGGGAGACGACGCGGTCGGATTCACATTGGGGACAAGTGAGCATAGAGAAGCGCTTTCTTTCTAGGGGAAGGGCAACGTTGGATGCCCGATGAAGAGCCAGACGGCAAAAAGCCCAGTGCGATCGCAAGACCGGACTGGGCTTTGTTCGAAGGGGATGGACTTCTACGTTCTATCCCATGCAAGTCATATGTGGTTGAAAAATTCTGGAATCATCGCGGTCGCCAGTTCTCGCAAGGCCTGCTTGGCATCGACAGTCATGACCGACGACATGAGAAGGGCGCGGACACCATCCGTGGCGACTCCGAGGCCGGCCACCGCACTCAAGACAGGGGCTTCCGACTCCCCTGCGGGAGGCATGTGCCGCCTAATTTTTGGCACGGTCGGGACAGACGACTCGACTGGATTCACATTGGGAAGAGGTGGGCATGGAAGAAAACCCTTGCTCGAGGTTGATGAAAGGGAAACGAACACGTGCAGACCGAGCGAAGCGGTCGGCCTGCAAGGCAGGGCATAAGCCGGTGCCCGAAGCGGACATCGGTTGGCGAGGTGGGAGCACAGGAAGGCGCTTTGACAGGCCCGCACGCTCCGCTTAACTTCGGCGCCTCAGACAGGCAAATGCAGAGGGATTGATGAAGGCAGAGGAAAAAGACTCAGCGTTGGGCGCCGACGTGTGCGCTGCTACGAGCGCGCCGGCTGTGCCCGACGCCGTCGGCGCACTGCAGCGGGATGTCCAGCGCAAGCTGGGACGCTGCATGCTGCGGCTGCAGCAGTACGAGAAGATGATCAAAGCGCTGGCCGCGAATTTCGAGCTCGCGGGGCCTGCCAATGAGTTGCAGGACATCCGGAAAAAGCGTGAGGCCGCACTTGCGAATCAAACCTTAGGGGGCCTTGTGACCGTATTGAGCGGCAGCTATCTCTCCCTCCAGCCAGCGTCGGAAGCCCAAGGCGGAGAGACGTCCGAACCGGTGTGGGAGCCTCCGGACACCAAGCAGATCTGCATCCGGATGGACGCACGCATCCCGTTGTCTCCCGAAGAGCACCAGCGGGTGGTCTCAGCCCTTCGCGATCTAGTAGTCCTGCGAAATCGCCTGGTGCATCACTTCATCGAAGATTTCGATATTTGGTCGACGCAAGGGTGCCTTGCCGCCGATGCCTTCCTGGAGGAGAGTTACACGCAGATTGATATGCGCTGTATGGAGGCGCGACGTTGGCTCGTGGCCTTGGACGAAGGCCGCAAGGCGATGGCGGCATTCATGTCGACCGAGACCTGGTCCGATCTGATCATTCACGGCATTCAGCCGGATGGCACCGTGGAATGGCGACAGAGCTCGATGGTGGAGCATCTGCGCGAAGCGGAAACAGCGCTCGCAGTGGACGGTTGGGCACCGCTGGAGGGGGCAATGGAGCGGATGAAGACGCGGCATCCCGAGTACACATTGGAGCGCTACAAACGCTCCAGCTGGCGGCAGGTCTTGAACGATTGCGGCCACTTCGACCAGCGATGCGTAGATGGCGCAGGCTCGAAGGACAGCCGTACGTGGTTTCGGAGCAGGAAGTGCGCAACGACGTAGATCCCGTCCGAAGACCGGGGCCGAAAGTGGATCGCGATGCGACCCAGCCGCAACGCGATACTTTTGCAAGCCCTTGGCACCGCCGTCAAGTCGGAGTAATGGGCTCGGATTGACGCGTGGCTGGACAAGTCGAAATCGATCGTCCATTCATCACAATGATCGTGCAAATCAGGCGAATGATCTGAAGTTCACGTAGCACCGTTGTAGTGATAGAGGGCTGAAAAATTTCTTGGTTCACCGATCCGGCACGTTCGCGGGGGCAACACGGCGCCGCGGTATTTTCTGGAGTTGATCTGGTGAGACACACCGGACAGCTTGGCCTATCGAAGCAAAGATATGAAACAGCTGTCGTCCTCACTTGATCCGAGGTCGGACAACTTTGCAAGGCGCAGAGCGCTTGCCGAGAAACTGGTTGCCGTTTGACCCTTGGGCTCCCCGAGGACCGAGCAACAGCCAACAGGACCTCTTCGTAGATATCTCCAGCGCAACAAGAACTTAGTCGGAGCGGCAACGGGTTCACCACAGCCCGTCGAATGAAGGAGCCCACCCGCGACCACCCTACCGAGGCCGGAAAATGAAATGCTACTTGGCCAGCAAATCGTCAGCCGACTTCCCCGCTTCAAGCGCCGCCTTGAACCATGCCGGGCGCGGACCACGACCACTCCAAACATTGCCTTGTTCATCCTTGAACTTCGGCGCGCTCGCATTGGTGGTCTTGGTGCTCTTGCGAGACTTTTTGCCGATGCCTTCTTTGGTGACTGCAACCCGACTAGGCGCCTTGCCAAATCCAAGATCGGCGGCGGTAAAGCCATAGACCGAAATCGCCTCCTTGATTCGGCTTCGCACCCCATCGGACTCCTTTTTGCGAAGATGCTCAGCTTCTTTTTGTAGCTGCTCGATCTGCTTTTGAACTTGGAGAAACGTTTTGGCCATAATTTGCACCTGAGAAGAGAAGGGATGCGAAGCATAGAGCATCGGATAACAGCGCCTTGTCAGCGCGCCTATCGACTTCCAGATTCGATTTTTAGATTTATAACAACTGCCTACGATCTGCCATCGTCAGATTTGTATCTGACGAGCCGTCGCAACTCGCAAATCTACCTATGTTTATTCGCGTTAGGGTGATCGAGCAACAGACCTGAGTGCCGCGGCCATGGAATACTTTGGCGACCACTCGCTGCGTCCGCGATGAAAAATTGCTACAGATCCAATTGGCGGCGACTGGCCATCGCGTAACCGTCGGCCGACCCGATAAATGGCCGAGCAGCGAAGCCCATGGACGTGCTAGCTGTGATGTCTCAATAGGTTGTTCACCCGAATGGGTCTGGGAAACTGGAGTTACCACGCTTCAGGATCTCAGAGGAATCCCACCGGATGAACAGCCATAAGAATGCCAGATTGACATTGGAAGGTCGCAAGTTGCTTGTCGAACGCATTGCAGGAATGGGGCTGATGCCTGCCGCCGAGGCGGCAGGCATCAGCCCGCGCACTGCGCGCAAATGGCTCAAGCGCTTCCTAGAGGGCGGCGTGCAGGGCCTGCACGATCGCAGCTCGCGCCCGGCCAGAACGCGCACGAACCTGGACGCTGAGCTGCACGAGCGCATCGAGCAATTGCGCCGCTCGCGCATGCCCATGCGCCGCATCGCCACCATCGTGGGGCGCAGCGTGTCCACGGTCAGTCGCCTGCTCGCACGCCTGGGGCTGTCCAGCCTGAAGGCCCTGGACCCCATTGCACCCATCGTTCACTACGAGCGAGAAGCGCCGGGCGAGCTGCTGCATATCGACACCAAGAAGCTCGGGCGCATCGTGCAGCCCAGCCACCGCGTCACAGGCGATCGTCGCGATGCCACGCGAGGCGCAGGCTGGGAGTTCGCTCACGTGGCCATCGACGACCACTCGCGAGCGGGCTTCGTGCAGATGCATGACGACGAGCGCAAGGGCTCGGCCGTGGCGTTCCTGCAGGCGGCCGTGGCTCACTACGCGGCCTTGGGCGTGACCATCAAGCGCTTGATCACCGACAACGGCTCGGCCTATCGCTCGCGGCTGTTCGCCAAGACTTGCCAGGCACTGGGCATCAAACATACCTTCACCAGGCCCTATCGCCCACAGACCAATGGCAAGGCCGAGCGATTCATCCAGACCTGTCTACGCGAATGGGCCTATGGCCGTGTCTGGGCCAACAGCAAAGAACGCACCACATGGCTGCCTGCGTTTCTGAGCTACTACAACGCCAGGAGGCCGCACTCCGCATTGGGCTACAGGCCCCCAGCTTCCCGACTCAGCGGGAATAACCTATTGCAACTCGACAGCTAGCTAGCTCTCTTCCGCAGTCCCATTTGCCTGATGGCATCGGGAGCCGCACTCGCGTCCTCTTCTCTCCGATTGATCGAGGTGGTGAGAATTTTCTTATCGCAAGGCCCCCACAGGCTGATCGCGATCACCACAGTTGTCGAGTTGCGCTTTGAGTCTGCCCGCCTCAGCGAGCGCCTGCTCTAATGCTTGGGTAGCGAGATGACTCGACTGCTGCGAGAAGATTACTGTTCGTCAGAGCCCGAGTAGATGTTTGGCCGCGCCCAAGCTGGGTGCGTATTCCAGATTCAGCGCAGCGAACTCTTGAGCGATATCCGGTTTGAGCACCCGCGCCGCATCGCAGTAGTCATTGACATTGGATGATGCGAACACCATTCTCACCGTGGAGCCGGCGCTACAAAGAGCGATGACTTCCTCTAGGTAGGTTTCAATCACCACGCAGTCCTTCACGGAGTCCTTGCCTTTTTTTGCTGGCGTGACTGCTCGATTCACGCGCGCTATCGCGCGCGCGGCGACGAGCGCCCCCTGGGGCACGACGGTCACGGCTCGAATCCAGCGGTCGGCGATCACCCGTGCTCTCTGCACATGACCGGCAAGATGCTGGGTGTTCGTCGTTGCAGTCGCCCCGAAAACAGCAGCAACGGCGTCGACACGTTGCACTTGTTCGCGCAGCTTCCTCACGGTAATAGTCCGCTGAAGGCCGTCGTTGACAGCCGGGCGGTTTATGGCGTGATGTCGGCTACGTGCTGGAGCAGGCCGAAGCCCACGCGCCAGGCCCGGCCGTCGCAGTGAACGGTGGCCGTGCGCTGGTTGAGGCGCTTGATCTCTCCGACCTGACGCTTGAGGCCTTGGTCGACGAAGCTCACCCGCTGGCCGACACGGAAGTCCTCCTTCCTGTTGATCTCCGGCGGCGGCCTCAGCGGCGCCGCAGGCGCTGCTGTCGTTGATCTGGCATCCGATGCATTCGGCTGTTCCTCGGCCGGCACGATGGCCGCATACAGCACGCTCAGGCGCTCTTTGCTCTGCTCGTCGACCAGCGTGGCTTGGCGGTCCTTCATGGCCACGATGCGCGCCGCGCGCAGCTTGCCAGTGCCCCAGTCCCAGTACTGCACCAGTTGGCCCATGTGCAGCTGCGAGCGCGCCTGCACGATGCGTCGGGGGTCGGCCATGAGTTGCTCGATGACCCAACTGAGCTGGTAAAGCTCGGCGCTGGTGGCCATGGGAAGGTCTTTGATCTGCTCGACACGCATGTCGGCAATTTTGCCAGCGGCAACGCTCAGGCCGCGAGCTTGTCTGCCGTCGCCGATGTCGTGGGCGTAGCCTTGACGAGCTCACCGGCGACTGCCCACGGCAGCAGCTCGTCGATGCGGTTGCTCGGGTAGTCGGCAATGCGCTCGAGCACGTGCCGCAGATAGGCGTGTGGGTCAATTCCGTTGAGCTTGGCGGAGCCGATCAACGTGTAGATCACTGCAGCGCTACAGCCGCCGGCGTCGGAGCCGAGGTGCAGGTAGTTCTTGCGCCCGATCGCCACGCCGCGCAGCGCACGTTCGGCTGCGTTGTTGTGCGCCTCGATCCGGCCGTCGTCGACGAAGCGCGTCAGCGCCGTCCAGTTGCTCAGCGAGTACCCGATCGCCAATGCCATCGGCGACTTTGCCGAGACCTGCGACAGCGTTGTGGTGAACCACTCCCTCAATTCACCCAGCATCGGACCAGTGCGTGCCTGGCGAAGCTGCATTCGCTCGTCCGGCGGCTTGCCGCGGATGTCGGCCTCTACGCCGAACACCTTACCGATGCGCTGTAACGCCTGATGCGCCAGCGTGCCGGCCAGCTTGTGCTGACGCTCGTGGATGTCCCACACCTTGCGGCGTGCATGGCTCCAGCAAGCCGCCTCGACCACACGGCCGTCTTCGTACAGCGGGTGGTAGCCCGCGAAGGCATCCGCTTGAAGGATTCCCTTGAAGTGCCTCAGGTGGCCCACGGGGTGTTCGCCCTTGCGGTTCGCCGAGTATTGGAACCACACCGCCGGCGGTGCAGTGTCGCCGCTGGGGCGGTCATCCCTGACGTACACCCACAGGCGTCCGGTGCGAGCCCTGGCGCCCGCACCGCCGAGCACGCGGATCGGCGTGTCGTCGCCGTGGACCTTGTCGGCCGCCACCACGTAGCGGCCAATGGCTTCGGCCAGCGGGCTCAGCAGGCGTGCCGCCTGCGCTACCCAGTCGGCGAGGGTCGATCGCTGCAGATCCACGCCTTCACGGCCGTAGATCTGGCATAGCCGGTACAGGGGTGTGTGGTCGCAATACTTGCTCACCAGCACGTGCGTGAGCAGGCCGGCGCCGGCCATGCAGCGGTCGATGGGGCGGCTCGGCGCTGGTGCCTGCGTGATCGTGCTGCAGGTCGCACAAGCGAGCTTGGGGCGAACGTGGCGTACGACGTGGAAGGTGCCGGGCTCGTAGTCGAGCACCTCCGAGACGTCCTGGCCGATCTCGCGCAGGCTGCGACCGCAGGCATCGCAGTCGCAGCCGCTGTTCGGCATGTGCACCACGGTGCGTCGCGGCAGATGTGCCGGCAGATCCCGCACGCCGGTACGCTGTTGCGCCTGGCGCTTCTTGCGGGCCTGCTCGAGGGACTTGACGTTGGTGGAGTGGTGTTCGCCATCAGCGACGTCCTCACCTGGCAGCGCTGAGGGCACCGCCGGCTGCGCGAGCTGGCCACCCACCAGGTCGAGCTGCGCATGCTTGAGTTGCTCGCTGGAGCGGCCGTACTTCATGCGTCGCAAGTAAGCCACCTCGACCTTGAGCTTCTCGACGGTCAGCAGCGCGATCTTCAATGCCTCTTGCGAGCGCTGTACCTCGCCGCTGAGAGCGGCGTTGGCAACGAGCAGTTCCTCCGAGGTCATGGGCACGACTGTGCGTGAAGCAGCCAGTGCCTTCAACGGGAGTTGTCCTGTCAACGACAGGCACCAACGGCTATGCCGCTGCGCGCGGCTGCCAGGTGCGCTCAGGTCGGCGCTAGTCGATGCCTTCGAGCAGCATCGACAGCTGCGCGGCACTCAGCGAGATCGATCCCGACTCGGCCTGCGGCCAGATGAAGCGGCCACGCTCCAGGCGTTTGGCCAGCAGGCACATCCCATCGCCGTCACTCCACAGCAGCTTGACCAGGTCGCCGCGCCGCCCGCGGAAGACGAAGACATGGCCGGAGTACGGATCCTCGGTGAGAGCCGTCTGCACCTTCGCTGCCAGCGTGTCCATGCCGCAGCGCATGTCGGTTACGCCGGCCGCCAGCCAGACGCGGGTGCCTGCGCGCGGGCCGATCATGCGCTTTGGCGCAGCGCGCGCAGGACGCTGCACAGGCTGGCTTCGTCCACGGCACCACGCAAGCGCAATTGCGCGCCGGCGAACTCCAGCTCAATGACGCCGCTGCGCGGCGCAGATCTCGATGGCGGTGACGTTGGCTCGACTAAAGTGGCCATCGTCATGACCTCGGCGTCCGACGAGACCTTCACCGGCAACAGCACAGCGCAAGCCGTGTTGCCCGCTGAAGTCTCAGCACGCCGGAACTCACGTCGCCAGGTGAACAGCAAGTTGGCGTTGATGCCGTGCTCCCTCGCGATTGCCGATGCCGACGCTCCTGGCTGCAAGCTCAGCTCAACAAGCCTGGCCTTCAACGCCCGATCGTGATGGCGCCGACCTGGTTCTCCCTCACTCTTCATGATGTACACGCACTCCTGATGATGGGCACCTCATGCGGTGCCATTTGTTCAGGTCACATGCTCTCGACTTCGGAAGGCTTCAGCAAGACGGCCTTCGTCGGACTATTACTCCTCACGCCCTTGTTCGACTCCTCCTCCACACTGTTGAGGTTGCCCTGGAATTCCAGTTCCGCCTGCTCGGCCCATACAGCAACCAACTGCGATTCCGTTTCCGCGGCAAGCAGCAACTCGAGTGCAGCTTGTGCATCGTGCGCGCGGATGGACTCTCTCGTGGGATCCCGCAGGACGTCCAGAATGGAGCAGGTATCAAGGCACAGGATGGGTGCGCCCAAAGCGACGATCCTCGCCCGCTCGACTGTCGGTAAGCTCATCGATCAGACTGGTCGTACTGCGCCAACAACGCCAGGCCGAATTCATATTCGATCGCTAATAGTTGAGCGACGTCATCCGACCAATGCTCGATCTCCACCAGCCAACGACAAAGCCTGCCCGGGCCCAGCGGCGGCGAGTCGCGGTGCGCAAGAATCACGAAACTCAACCACCGCGTTTGATCCAGCGGATGCGCGGATCCGGTTGACTTGTTGGCCAGTGCCGAAAACCGGCGCAGGGCCGTAGCTGTTTCAGGACTGACCCAATCCTCCAAGGCTGCCGCTCCTGACGAAACCTCTACCTTGTGACCACTTTTGTTCGAAGCCGGCACCGCAATGCGCTTCTGGAAATCGCTCAAGAGTGCGTTGTACTCTGCGTGGCTGAACGAACTGGACTCCAACGGAACGATGTTCGCAACCGAGTAGCCATCGGGTGCCGACCACAGCACCAGTCGAGCGGCCGCCAGCCCATCGCCAGCTTCACGACTAAAGGCCATGGCCTCTTCGTCACCTGACCCGGTACGCAGTTGCGCTTCGCGCTCTTCTTCTCGGGTCCAGCGCGTATCGGATCGAGCCGTTTCATCGAGCGCCTCGCGCAACGTTTCGCGCTCGATGCCGGGAGCCTGCATGGACAGATCCTGAAACACGGCGAGAGCATCGCTATTCGCCATAGATCCTCGCTTATAGATGGTGGCAAGAATACGCGGTCGGCACTCGCCTCGTTGAGTGAAAGTACTGCAGGCCGCAGCGCTTGATCACCGAACCTGCGTAAGAAACCTCGCTGGGATTCGGCTGATCCGGCTCGCTCGTAAAGTGCCCCTGATGAGACCGAAAGCGGAATTATTTGTGGGGGCTTGCCGGCCGCTGGCTTTTGCCCTACATTCTCACTCATGAAAGTGAGTGAGCAAAATCTTCTGCCGCTTCGCACGTTCCTTGGCGTGTCCGTCCTGGCCGGCGCCGCCTCGGGACGCGAAGCTGCAGGCAAGCTACAGGTCGCCGTATCCGCCCTGAGCCCCCCTTGGGTATTCGACTTCAAAGGGATGGAGCTGATCACAGCGAGCGCCTTCCGGGAGGCAATCCTGTCAATCGTTCGCTGGGCAGCTGAGGACGGACAACCCTGCTTCCTCGCCAATGTCGACGAAATCACGCGCGATGAAGGACTGATTGCAGCAGCCCAATCCAGCAACGTCCTGCTTTTCTGTGCTCTCGAGGGCTCAACGATCACGGACGTGAACGCGAGAGGTCTCTTGGACCCGAAGTTGGAGACGACCCTGGCATTGGTCCTTCAACTCGGTGAAGCCGACGCCAAGGCGGTCAGCGACGCCTCCGGCGAAGGCACCGTCACGACCGCATGGAACAACAGACTCGTGGCCTTGAATCGCATGGGTTTGCTCGCCGAACGCAAAGTTGGAAAGACCAAGTACTACTCCCCTGTGGTGAAAGGCATGTCTTATGGGCAATGATTTTCTGCGCAAGCAGCGTGAGAGCCGCACGAAAGGCTGGAACAGGCAACTCTACATCGGGACGCACGACCTCCTCGCTTCGTTGGCGCCAGGCGAGGAGCTGGGCTGCCGCGCTTCCGTTTTCGGTGAGATGCCCCCGGTCGGCCGCAAGCTGATCCTGCAATTGCTTGATGGCGCGATCAAGGTACGCGACGAGAACATCTGCATCGGTGAAGTCAAACGGCCGAAGCCCGAACTGCTTCTGGATCTGCAGTACGGCAGAGGCCTCGCCATCGTGCATGTGCGGGCGCAGTTGCCGGCGGCCAGCTGCATCGACCTCATCGTGGAACGCTGATGCTGAGCACAGACGCGATCCGGTTCGGCGCGACATTCAAGGATGTCGGTCAGGGCCAGCCTTTGCTCGGTTGTGGAAATTGCATTGACCGTTCGGTCTGTGGCGGCCTCCATCTGCGCAATACAGGCTCGCTGCTCGTCTCGTGCATGTCGCACTGCAATTGTGTCGACCCGAGCAAATGCGATTTCGTTTGCCCACGCAAACCGGAAGAATATGTCAGGCGGCATCGCGAAGTCGATGGCTGGGACCTCACAAACATCCCGAGAGCCCGCACCGTCGAAGTTCCCCGCTTGTCAGACTGGATTGCGCTGCTGCAAGGCAATCTGATGCCCCGTCGCGTAACGGTGCTCGATGACCACGTGGCACTGCCGCTGACCTACGCTCTGAGGGGCCGGGGGCATGCAACACGCGCAAGGAGCCGCCAGGAGCTCACCCAGGACTACGGCGTACGGCCGCGCCACGGCTGGATTTTGTCTGGCGTTCAAGAAGACCCCGCCGTTGAGCGCATCTGGACCCTGCCGGACATCAGCCGCATCGCCCGGCAGCTTGTGCACGCGGGCGCTATCTTCGCCACTTCGCCGGATTTCAGCACGATCCTTGATAGCCCACGGCACGACAATCTGCACGCGATGAAGCGGATCGCATGGGTTTGGTACCACATGACCCAGGGCGGCCTGTGCACGGCGTTGCACCTCAACGGCCGCACGGATCATGATTTCGTTCGATGGGCCGAGTTCATTCGACAGCAGCCGGCCGTGCGAGCCGTCGCCTTCGAATTCCTGACTGGTACAGCCACAAAGCAAAGCGCAGATCAGTATTGCGCACGACTCACCACTCTCGCTCGTGCCGTGGGACGTGACCTGGTCCTCGTGATTCGCGGCAATGCAGAGGCCGCGCATTCGCTTAGATCTGTCTTCAAGCAAGTTGTATTCATCGATTCGACTGCCTACATGCGCTCGATGAAGCGCCGCAAAGCCTACTTCAATGAGAGCGGCCGGGTTGGATACTTGTCCGTCAGCACCAGCACGAGCCGCGAAACGCAAGCTCTGTTGCGCCACAATATTCAAACCCTGCGCTTCGCTTCCACGCAATCTCGTTTACCGCCGGAATCTGATTTACAGACTCAATTCAACTTCCAGGCGTTACCAGTGCAGCAGAACACTGACGATAAAACCACGCAGATTCCCCTGTTCACGCAAGAGGAAACTTGAGCGGTCCGACCCCTGCTCAAGTTCGATGCTGGCTGCATCGCTCCGGACTCTGAGGCTGCCATCCAACGAGCGCACTGACTGAATGACCGTCTGAAATCCTGTTCCTCGAGCTGCATCGCCTGTGCGAGAGCGATGGTCGATCACTGCCCACTTGAGCGCCATTTCCGCATCGGTCGGTCGCTCCAGGAGAGGCGAAGCAAGGTAGCCGCCCATCACGCCGCAGCCGCTATCGGCCACCACCATCCAGGCGGAACGTTCCTGCACCTCGAAAGCGCCAAGCCCATCCACGCCATTGCCGGCATGCTCTTGGACGTTGTTCAGCAACTCGTGCAACCCGCCGGACAAACGCAGCGCAGCTGAAGTTGCCGCACCAGCCTCGACCAACCGCTTGCGAAAAGCATCGGCGAAGTCGTTCGCCGCGGCATTGGCCTCCGGCCCTCCGCCGCTTCGATGGTGCAGGATGCCTGTTCCGTTTTCATTCAAATAGGGTCGCTCCGACTTCAGGGATCGACGAAGCAGGCGACCCCGGTTCGAGGCGTCAGCGATCTGGACTGCGCGGTCGCTCCCACGCCGCAGTATCAGCAGTTCGAGCAACGGGCCAAGGCCGATATCGGACGCATCCACCTTCAAAGGTGCGCTGCCGGCGCCGTCCAAAACGGCGGCGACATCGTCCGATCGAGCGAAGCGCTGCTGGAAGTTCATCGCCCTGGTGTGCTCCTCTGACCAGGTCCATTCCTGTCGTATGAAGTGGCTCCCGGTTTCAAGGCGTGCTACTCGCGATTGACTCGACGCAATGTGATGGAGATACGCCGCCCGCGGACCACGCCCATCTCTTCGAGACGAGGCGGAATTTCGTGTTGCCAAGACGTGCGCGCCTCACCATCGAGCACTACTGCACTCCGACGGGGTAGAAGCTGCCCATACCGCTCCAGCTTCCGATCGCTAGACGTCCTGGTGAACAGCATTTCCCAAGTCTCGTTGAGGCTGATCGTGACGATCGGCCCCCGGAAGCACTCGATGCAGTCGACATGCTTTGCGATACCCTGCTTCCCCTGATACTCGTTGACGATGACCTGGTCGGGCTCCTCGCTGACCACGCCCTTCTCAACGAGTCTGTGCGCCAACTGTTGTGCCCATGCCGGCAAGGGACCGATCCTCGCGGACGGACTGACCTTCCGGGTCTTGTAGTCATATTTCCAACCATAGTGCTGAACGCGTCGACGCATCGACGTGTCCCATTGCGCGGCATCGATGGCCGCGAGCAACTCGTGCTCCTCCCGCTCATTAATGAACTCGGGAACGACACCAAGGCCTTTCGGACGCTCAGATGCAACGTGCGCAATCTTGGGAGCGCGGGCCTTAGTCTTCTTGGGTGTCGACGCGACTTTCTCCGTCTCGATCGATTCCAATGGCAATACCGGCTTGAATGGCTCCACCCCGTCCACCTGCGATTCAAGGCTCCCAGGATCGCCCAAGGGACGGACCAATGGCTTTGTCTCGTTCGGTGGACGCTGTAAACGCTGCGCGATGGATGCCGTGGCCAACCAGTGCTTGAACTTCACCACGTCAAGCCGCGATTCAACACGAATGTTTCCCGCCGCTCTGAACTCGATCGCCCCGCTTACTTTCAGAACCCTGTGCTTCGGATCCAGTTCGGCGGTCCCTTCGCCAAGGAGGTCATATTCACCGGCATTCAGGACCAGATGGCTCTGCGACAGCTCCGGGCAAAATTCCTCGGCCAAGCTTTGCGCAGCCTCGCGCACTGCTTCGTCGCCGAGGTCTGCCTGATACCAACGCCCGCGGCTACCGATCTTGTGCTCCACCCAGACTTTCCCGTCATCTAGGATTCGAAATCCCTTTTCGTCAATGACCCACTCCAGCGGCCCCTTGGTCATCTGCGACCAGGGACCCGCATCCGCCTCAGAAGCCAACACCCACGTGCGAAGGGCGATCAGCTTCCGGGTGGCGAGCGAGCCTTTCCATTCAACAGGGAGAGAGTTGTATCCGTTGACGTAGCCGGAAAGGGTCAACCCCGTCCACCACGCTGCTGGAGGGATCGCAGGCCACTCCTCCGGCCAGCGCATGAACTTCTCGGGTGACGGTCGCAAGAGCAAAAGCTGCAGCGACAGCGCCAGGGGATCGTCGACCAGCCCTACGTCCTTGATGGTGGCACGATCCTCCAGAACGGCGGAAGTGCTGTCCAGCAGTCGTTTGATACGACTGCCATCTTCACCAAGTCTTTCCGCAAGGTCACAGATACCCTGAAGAATTGATTTGGGCCGCCATTCTTTCGCCACTCTTGGACCAGATAGCTCATGGAGCATCGCCCCCCACAACGGTGACTGGAACTGCGAATCATCTGCCTTGAATGCCCAGGGCGGAGTTCTCCACCACAAGGCATCGACAGCGGCCGCAGACGCCACCGGGGCGCGACCTGAGAGGACGTCACACAGCAGTGCCATCCAAGGGCCAATGGCGGGGACAGCCCAAATTGCCAATGCCGCGGCACCACGCAGCGCATTCCAGTTTGAGGGAACATTCCTGGTCCCGGCTGTTTCGATCGCCACCGGTGGCGCGGCTTGTACATGAAACGCGCCAACGCTCATCGGCTGGGAAGGAACCTCCATGTCGACAAAACCGCGTACAAGCGATATCAGGTTCGCGCGCGCATCTTCGGACTGAAAGACGAAATGTGAGACGGCAAAAAGAGGAAGCGGACCTTCCCAGGAAATCGCCTCGGCATTCGGGTCGATCTCTTCAAGCGGGTGTTCAGCCCATGCGCCAGCTCCCCAAACCATCACCTTCTGCAGGGGCAACTTCGATTGATCAAACCAAACTGCAACCTGATGCCCCTTCGAGAGCGCAGCCGAGTCACACGGGGCTTCTATCCCCAGCAGCAAACGTCCATCGCTGCCGGCCATCAACCATTCGCACGCCAAAAACTCCATGACGCGCTCCTCGTCCAGCGCCACCCCAAATAACCGAATCTTGGTCACGGGTTGCGATGTCGAGGAGGCTGCGGCGAGAAGGTCCAGTTGAGCACTGGGCGGAGAACTCATGGTTCCAGTAGGGGTCGAGAGGGAAGATCTGCCAATTGTGCCGCGCTCAGTGCCACCGGCCCGTTGATCAGAAACAGGCTGTCGCGTGCCCTGGCAGAAAATGTGTAGAGGCGACGCTTCTGAAGAGCGGCCGTCGACGGAAGCGAACGCGAAAGGTCTTGGAGAAACACAGCGTCGAACTCCAGCCCGGTTGCCGACTCTCCCGAGATGATTGTGACACCCTCCTCCTGCATGCGAATTGCGTGTTCGGCACCCGCAGGCAGTTTACTGACATAGTGATCCACCCGCACCGCTCCCAGCGCCTTCTTGAAAAGGCCGGCGAGGAAAAGCACCTCGTTTCGTTCGTAGACGATGACCCCGATGGAACCACCGCGGTTGGCCAGCCGGGTGCTGACAGCCTGGACCAAATCCGCCCAGGTCTGCACGACCAGCAGTCGCGGTCGCTCGCCCGAAGAACCCCGACTGGCAGGAGGCTTTGGCAGTCGTCGATCGACATGGAACTGGCTGACGAAATCGACGATTTCCTGGGTGTTCCTGTAATTTATGAGCAACGGCTTCACGTTCGTAAAACCCGCAGCCTTCAGATCCGCCACCTGGCTTCCGTTGTCATCCGTTGTCTGAAACTCATCGGCGAACACAGACACTGCCCGTGCGCCGTACTTACGCGCCCAGATGAAAAACTGCGGCGGCAGATTTTGTCCTTCGTCAACAACAAGGTGATCCAAGGCCGGCCGGACATTTGCATGCTCATAGGTGGCGAGAATTTGCGGCCAACGGAACTGAAACCCGGCCGTCGGGGCGAAGTGACCGAAGCGCCCTGAATATTCGGTGGTGAAGAACTTGTGCATCGTCATCGACTCGATCGAACAGCCTCCCTCCTCCAGAGCCAATCGGCTTGCGACAGCGGCCAGCAACCTGTTGCGAGTCACAAGCACGACCCGTTTTGGCGGAGTCATCGTAGCCAGGCGCCTTGCGCGCCACAGCGCCATCGATGTCTTGCCAGATCCAGGGGGGCCCACTACCAAGAGCGACTCATCCAAGTCCTCAAAGTACACGGCACGCTGTTCTTTCTCAAGAACGCTAAAACTTGGCAGTTTCATGAGAGGAGCCACTCGATGGGGACGGTTGAAGCTCGTGGTCGCACGAAGAGCGCATAGTGAATATCGCGGGCCTTCCCCCCGACGCTCAACACTTCAACCTTGTCCCCGTCTGACTCAAAGCCCGAAGCCGTCAACTGGGCCTCGAGTTCCGGATATTTTTCGCGAGCTGCCAGTCTCGCGGTGTTCGTATAGAGCAGCGCAACGGGTCCAAACCGCATGGCGTCGCATGCTGAGACGATTTCATTGGTGATTGATCGCACGTCGAGTGTCTTGCTTGCGAGAAGGTACGACGCCACAACAATAGTCCACCCTGCGCGTGGTTCCTCAAAGTTGAAATTGTTGAGTGAATCTCCAAATTGCACCTGCGTTTGGGAATGCAATGCGCCAATTTCGCGGGCTCCCACGGCGAGCTCTTCTCCAAAGTTCCGCATCGCTTTCGATGTGTCAATACCGAAGTAGCGAAACACCACGCCGCTCCCAGCGACGTCAGCCAGTGCCAGACCAGCGGTGAACGGCCCACACCCGACATCTATGACCGTTGCGTCCTGCAGATCAGTAGGGTTGGCGAGAAGTTGCGCAAATGCGTGCTGCAATTCGAGGACATGCCCTGGCTGGTTGAACCATGCATAGAGCATTGCGCGGTCTCGAGGTTTCAGATCCTCGATGTCTTCGTCAAAGTTTGCCTGCCCCCCACCTATTGCCTTAGAGAAAATCCAGGATTTAGAGTGTCCGAGCAGCGTTTCGTAGGCTCCGGTGTTCCTCTTATCCTCTCGGATAGGCCTGATCACGAGCTTGTTTCGCAGTTCAGCCAGCCAGTTGCTCTTGTTATTCAAATAGCCCTCCATTTATCTGCGGAGATGAATATACGCCAACGTTCGAAGAACGCAACGCAACGTAAATCGTCAAGCCGGACGCATGTCTTCCCATTGCCGAATCTGTCGCTCTCACATTGCGCGAGCCAGACAAGACTTTGCCAATGCAGAAATCTGGAAGATCGACACCGGCGGCCCATCGGATTCGTGAAGATGTAGTCAAGGACTGGCTTCAGACGCGTCGGTTTTGCTGTCCCACGACCAAGTGACTGCGCAGTCTGGCTCTATTCCAATGCCAAACTTGCGACCCGACCAAAGGAATACGGTTGATCGCTCGAAGTCGCCTCAAGCGGATCAACAATTGCTTAGTATTTGTTGCCCACGTACTGAGAGTCCCAAGCTTCAGGAATCTTCAACCCGTCACCCACGGTGAAGTTCTTGCCGCCATCATCGAGATTGAACGTCATCTTCGCCCACAAGCCCACGGTTTTCCAGATCAGAGAGCCAGGGTCCGATTGCCTGGCGCTGCTGGCCTGCCTGTGGGGGTGGATGTGAGTGATCTTTCCGCCATTCGCCGCCACCGCGTCAACGATCCATCTCACAGCCGTTTTGACCGCCTCAGCCTGAACAGCGGGCAAATCCATGGGTTGGCGCTTTGGGCCTGGACCACCCGGTTGCCACAGCGTGTCGAACTGACCTTCAATGCCGGAAAACCACCCATCGATCTCGATGCCCACGCTGGATCGATTGAAGTTACCGGCGTGATTGCAGACCTCGGTCAACTCGTAGAGTTGATAGATCTTGCCGGCGCGCGTGACGCCAAAGTGGATGGGGACCCGGTGCCATGCCGAAGCCTTTTCTCCCATCTTGGTGGCCGTCTGATGCAAGACGATGGCCGTGACGTTCGACCAGGTGCGATAAGGCATGGAGACGGATCGTCCCGAATGAGGGTGCTTGGCGCGTTCGTCGATGATTCCTGCGGTAGGTACCTGCTGCTGCAACGCTTGATAGGCCTTGTCCAGTGCCGCGGCGTCGGCGACCGTGATGGAGTCCGGGATCTCGTCGCCCGGCTCGCGCAAACCGACCGTGACCAGAAAGGCGCCAAATGCGGCCAGGGTCTCATCGCCCAGATCGCTATCGACCCCGAAACGGGGCAGTGCATAGCCCAATGCCAGGAGCTGCTCCTGGATATTCTTCACCTCGATACCCTTGGCGCCGCTCTTCAGTGGTTCTTGAATTGGCATGGTGCATCTCCTTCGTTGTGGGAAAAGACATCAGCAGGACGGCAGAAAACTGGATTGATCGAGATCAACCTGGTGAAGTACGGGCCGTCGACTTTTCTTGCACTGCTTGCGAGCCTTTCTGGCCGCCCTGGAGCGTCCAGCGTTACTCAATGGGGACTGAAAAGGCGCAAGCGATTGGCTTCACTCTCGGGCTATTGCGCTGAGCACTGAGTGACGACTTGCTTTGACGTAGAAGTTGAGAGCCGAATCGATCTCCCTACGGCGAGAGCAATTGCGCGGTTCATTGAACGCTTCATCTTTTCGCACCCTCCAGGGCATTTATGGCGCTAGTGTGGGAATGTCGACCAGAGTTGGCATCCCTCGTTTGTGGGAGGCGATCGAAACGATAGATACACCGCTTCGTGACCCGTACGCGTCTCAGAGGTCTTCCAAGCTCAATCTGTGCGGCCCCTCGCGCAACAACTGTCGACGAACTCTGGCGTACCAATTCAGGAGCCCGCGGGACCGAATAGCAATGGAACGACGTGGAGGGAGATGCCACCGGGAGTCTGTCGCGTTGGCACTGTCACTGGGAAGGATGGCCTCGATTTCTGCAGGGCAATCCAGTTGGCAATGCCGCGCCCGAGTGGCAATGCTCCGCCTTCTACCAAAAGGAATTGGAATCCGGAATCAGCAGCTCAGCTGCAGCATGACGTCAGGACCAGATTTCGTCTACGACGCCCAACTTGGTTTCTCTGTCAATCCACGATTGCGTGATGGGTTGAAGTTGGAGTTCGCTCCAGAATCGCCTTCCTATCCGACACTGGGGAGAAATCGATGCTGATATTCACAAACCGGGCGATGACAAATGATTCGAACGAGAAGGCATTCGGACGAGGCTTCATGCAGGGTGCGGATCAGCTCGGCATGGCGACCGTTGAGGGCGACGATGCGACAGGATGGACGATCTCGGCCGCAACGACCAAGGTCACGGACAAGAATGCCTCTGCCGTTTTGGAAAAACTGTTCACGGGTGGCTTGCCCGTATTGGTCTACATCCATGGCAACAACAACACGCCGGCGAAATGCTTTAACCGGTGCAAGACGCTGGAGAAGCTTTACGGGAAGCCCGTCATCGGCTTCTCATGGCCGTCCGAGGGGTACGCGTCAGACGGCTCTGTAATCACCGGCGTGAATGCGAGCGAAGATGACGGCGACGAAGAAGAACTCAACGGCGTGACCGCGGCCGGCAAGAAGCAAGGCAAGGGGAAGATTCTCTCGAAGATCAACCGGTATCACCAGGCGACGAAGAACGGAAAGGACTCTGGCGAGGCATTGGCCAGGTTCCTGCGACTTCTCGCCGCAGCCAGGTTGCGCGCGAACCAGCAACCGTTCACCCTGGCAGCACACAGTCTTGGCGCTCAATTCCTTGAGTACACGTTGGATCTTTCTGGGGCCAGCGAGTCGGCCTCATCCGCGCAGAACATCATCCTGCTCGCGCCGTGCGTTCGCTCCAGCGGGCACAAGACCTGGCTCGGGAAGATGCGCCCCAAGGGACAACTGTTCGTGACCTTCAATCATGGTGATTCGGTCCTGGCAGCGGCCTCGATCGCCGACAACGGGACGGGACCGAAGCTGGGGCTCGATCCAACTGACGATCTCTTCAATGCGCCATACATGCGCTACATAACTTGCACGAATGCTGCGCCCGGCATTGGGGGGCACGCCTACTTTGCCGACAAGAAGATGTCCAAAGCGATGGAGAAGGTTTTCTCTCGCATCTTCGGATCGCAAAGAGACATGACCCCGCCGGAATACGATCGCCAGGTTTACGGAGTCCAAGGCTCGGACAACGGCCTCATCAAGACTTTCAATTAGCTCGGACGACTGCAGCCGCCTTTGTTCGACGTCGACGGATAGCAAATCCAAGCGGCGCCAACGGCAACGCGCCGCAGCCGTCATGAGCTTGATCCAGTCAGCCAAGCGCAATGGGCACGATCCGTATGCCTATCTGAAGGACGTGTTCTTGCGCCTTCCGACACAGCTGCATAGCCGCATCGACGAGCTGCTGCCGCATCACTGGCAGCACAGCTGACCTCCTGCTCGCGCTCGTCGCCAAATGTGCGGCCCTCGTCAAGATGTGTTCGCCGTGTGCTTACCGTTGTCCGAACTGCACTCAGATCTTCACCGCCCGCAGCTAATGCGCGTTGGCAGCCTGGCCTGACGTCGGATCGTCTACGTCGTAGCCTTACTTGCTGACACCCCGCGGCGCTGCTTGAATTTTGCGTAGCTGAAGAGAATGAACGCTACGACGATCATGTGAAACATCAGGAACGGCACGATGGGGGCACACAGGATCCCGTTTCGGATCAAGCCGCTTATCTTGCTTGTGCCTCGCTGCCAAGGAAGTAGAACCCACGCGGCATGGTTGGAACTGGAAAGGATCCAGTTTGCTGAACTCAGCACATGGGTCAGCCACAGCGCTGCGTACGCTTGCATCAGGCTGAAGGCCGTCAATGGGTGCATGTCGGTCATTGTCTTCACGTAGCCGAGAGTCGCTTTCTCGTAGAGCGCCCATCCAGCGATTGCAAGCAAGAGCAGCGGAAGCAGGCGCCGAAAAACTCGAGCGGCCGTCCCATCCGGGTCGGCGCGGAGTTTCGGAAAGTAGAGGACGTAGCAAACGAGGAGAGCTATGGAGTACACGGTGTTTGATGTCCTGGATCGGGAGTCGCTGCCTCGCGGACTACGAGGGTGAAACGAAGCCCGGAATGTAGGGCGCGTTTGGGCGCCCTACAAGAAATTGTGGTTTCAGTTCCCCGACAGGGGCGCCACTGTCAAATACAGGCTGGTGGCGTCGCATATTGCGGCGCCTTCGCGAAGATCGTCTTCATCAAGTGGTCGCGAACGTCTTGCCATGGCTTTTTCTCGTCGACCGCCTGAATCAGCCAGGTACCGACCGTCACAGGGTCATTGCTGTAGGTGTGGTTGCCGGTCCTGAGCAGTTTCTTGAACCAGGCCGGCGTGACGTCCTGTTTCGCGTGCAACTTGTGATCCTGCTCTACGTAGTTGCGCACGTCATAGAGTGCGGCGAGGGGTGCGGTGCCGCCTGAACTCACCGCGACGCGGCAGGTGTGCGAAGGAGAAAAAGAGTCCTGAAGGATGTGAAGCATCGAGCCGAGTGCTACATCAGGAGTGATTGAGTCGCGGACCGCGAGTTTCTCCGGCTCTTTCCCATCCGGTTTCGTAAAGAGTGAGCGAACAACAATGTTCCTGGGGTCCGCACATACATTCTTAGCAATAGAGGGCAAGTGCAGTCTCACCTCCTGGTCCGCATTGATTGCATCATTTGGCTTCGTCTTGCCAGTCGCGACGTCGTACGCGAACTCCAGCCAGACCAAGGCGTTTGCGGTGACGTCGTCCAGTTTCACCGCGGCTGGCTCTGTCCTCTTTTTCGTGGACATGAAGTGCAGATGCTGAAGATTGCCGAAGTGCGAGTGTTGTGGAAGATGTTCTTTGATCGGCACAGGACACTCGTCGGTGCTGCCCTCGTAAGTGGCGTACTTTTTCTTAGCGAATACTTTTTGCACATTTTTTATGCCATGGCGGAAATCATCGCTGCTGCCCCATAGGTACATGGAAGGGTCGTCGTTCCACCAGGTCCCTTGAACGATGATGATCGTCTGGTGTTTTGGCCCGTTGCCAACACGCCACGTCGGAGCGTAGAGGAGGTTGGTGGAGCTTTTGAGCCCGCCAGGTGTTTGCTCTGTCTTTGTTCCGACCGAATCACGGCCCGCGTACGCCTGCACGGTGGCCAGCGTCATGTGCTCGTGCACGCTGTCCTTCAACTGGGGGACTGCCCCGCATGGATTGATTCTGCGAATGGCTTCTTGCGAAGGCTTCCCGTTGGTAACGGTGAGGGTACGCAGGCAAGGATTGATCGTGAAGGCCGAGACTTCGCTAACGAGCGACAGGGCAGCAGCGGCCCCCAACAGCGGGATAAGCTTGAACAAGGTGACCCTCCAGGATCGGTGAAGCAGGTCAGGCCCGCTTTTTTTGGAAACTGGAGTTTTATCAGAGTCGGGTCGAAAAGTAATCAGTTGTTACCCGGCTCGCCTTGTTTAGCTGGGCGATACCCGAGAAGTCTCATTGCCTCCGTTAAGTCTTGTTTGGTCTGTCAATAGTCTTGCCAAGGTCGGCCGTCTGGAATGACGAGTGCTCCCGCGCTGTCTTGACGTTCCATTGCGAGCCACTTTTGATCGAGTTGAGCGCGTCCCAGGGAATCGGCGTGGAGACAACCTTGATGACTAGCGAGGCCCTGTGCGATCATCGGAACTCCACGCCTCCGACCCTGCGTTTAGAGCGCATCTGATTCGCGTGAAGTCATCGCGTAGAAAAAGCTCCCTGCTTGAAGCGAGCAACGAGGAAGAGACGCGAGGCCGATTGCCCCTTCAGCACGGCCCCGTCAAGATGTGTTCGCCGCGTGCTTACGGAAGTCTGAAGATACCATTGGGACCGACGAGACTTCCTGACGGAGCACCGTCACCCGTTGCCAAGGTCGAGTACCCCCGGCAATATATTCAGATCTTTGCCGAAGTCTCCCATCCCCCCATTCGCCAGGCCCAACGGTCCGGTCTTCGCGAATAATCGCATTGACGCAACGAACAAAAAAACTCCATGGAAACAATCCAAGTTCTGGCGCCTTTGGCGGGCGTCGTTTTAGGCAGTGCACTGACCGGAGTTTCAACCTATTTCAAAGATAAAAAAGAAAGAAGGCGGATCATTGCCGTCGCCTTGGCGGATCTGCTGGAAGTTCGGCACCACCTCGTTAGCAAGGAGATGGTTGTCAGTGCTATCCGGAGCAAGGCCGGGATCCAACCCGGATGGTTGACCCAACTACGCTCTGCAATCGATGCTATGGCGCCATTGGACACGGGCATTCATCAACGTTACGACGCGGCGATTTCGCTCCTTGCCGGAGTTGATCCAGTTCTGGCATTCAAGATGCGCTCCAAAAACCTGGTGCCGTCGATTCTTTCGAAGATTCGCACGCAAACGCCAGAAGGCGCGGACAGCGCTCTCCTCGACTTGGCGGAAGTTGATCTCATTGGCGCTGTTGCACCGACCTTGGATTTGGCCCTATTGACGCTTTCCAGAAAACATTCCTTCTCCACCGCGCGACAAGTGGGATCGATCATCGCCCGCTCCACCGTTTTGCCACCTGAGGTGACGAAGCTGCTGTCTTATATCGACGGCGCCAACCCATCAAGTCCTCGCTAAAGGTTGCGCAACCGTAGGGCAGTACCTGAGATAACGCATCGCATACCAACAAAGCTCCTTCATCGGAACGCATTCATTGCTGCTTCCGATGCAGGGCATCTTCTCCTGCGGTCAGGCCTTCGATTTCGTGAGTCTTAAATAGCCATGCCGAGAAGTGGATTAGCGAGAAGCCTGACGCGCATGGCCGGAACTTCTCTACTCACGGATTGTTGATTTCTCCTCTGGCGTGACCCAAATTTCCGCAGGCGCTTGATCTGCCAATACCTCTGGGTAGACGCCCGCTGCGCCTTGCAATCGGTGCACAAAGGGGCAGGGCTCGATGGAAAAGTGGGTTACGCGAGCGTTTGCAAGAAAACAAGCTGGTGCAGAGCATGTCGCGCAGGGCCACCACAAGCGCAAAGCTCGCGCAAATCTATGGTGTCGCGCCATCGAAGCTTCTCCGGACCACGGTCGAGGTTGATCGCTTCATGCTGGCCTGACCCCGGGGCCTTTGTTCTGCATACCGTGTTCAAACCCGGCGCAGAGCGAAGACGATGCGATGATCAGACGGAATACAGGCCACACTGTTCACACTGGCCAAGCTCGAAGATTGCGCTCATGCGAATTCACCCAGCGAATTTGATGCCAACCCGTTCAGCAGACGGCTTAGTTCTGATGACCCCAGTGGGTGGTCGATGGGGTTCAGTCCAAAGTTGACGCCTGACCGTAGCCGGTGACGCGCTTGGCTGCACGTATTTGCCCCGCCTTCAACTCGCTGCGGTGACGATGCCTCCGGCCATTGCTCCCCCGGTTGCTGTGCCCGCTGCAACGACGACCGCGGTCCCCCGGCCATACCTGCGCCGCCTGCGGCCAAGCTACCGCCGCCGAGCGCGGCAAGCCGCCTCCCGTGGGCGGCGAAGGATGTCTCATCGCTCCGGCGACATGTGCTCCTCTTGTCGTGTTTGCGTTCGTCGCTATTTCGCCGGAATTCTGCGCGTCCAAAGCGCCCAGACATCAACTCTTCTATCCTCAGGGAAGCCGGTTCTCCTTGTGTCTGCGGCAGCGGTATCAAGCGCAGGCGTATGACGAGGGCCGGACACAAGTGCGATGACCTGATCCTCGCGGAGTTGGCAAGTTGGATCGATCTCCTTGCATCTCTTGATAATGGCCTGCTTGACCGTCTCGGCTCTGGCCATCGCCAGTCCAGCATTCGCTTCAAACTGTCGGCTGGCAGCCCCTCTTATGGGAAGGCGATCCGTTGCACCAATGACCAGCAAGACAGCGCCCCTCTTGTCGGCGTGACCTTGCAGCCAGGCGCGGGAAAACTGGCTGATCTCGTCCGAATTAGCCACTGGCAGGCGTCCTTTGTCTTGTGTCTCAATATTTTGGGCTTCACCAATAGCGAATCGATCCAAGTAGCCGAGGCGCTCGGGCCCCAGAGCGCCTTGTTGCCGTAAGTCGATTGAAGGCTGCAGGACCAATTTATCCAAACTGACCTTGAATAGGCTGTCGATTTTCAAGTTTTTGACGAGTACGAAGCCTCCTGCAGAAAGGGTCGCAGCCGTCACAAGAGACGCGCCAATAGCTTTCATCGTCGGCGCCGTGAAAGTGAGCAAGACCACGCCCCCGATGAATGAAACCGTGCACAACCCAAAGAACAGCCATACCGTCCACGATGCCCAACTGCGGATCGTTCCTTCGCCTGGAACGCCGATGACGCGCTCGCTGAGCTGGTTGACATTCAGCTGATTCGTCCTGGTCTCGGGGGGCGCTTCTATTGCACGACGGATAGCGGCTACGTCATCTTCCATGCGTGGTGAGCAGCATGGCTCGAAACGCCTACCGGCAGCTTGATCGCCTTGTCTGAAAGTACCCGTGGTTAACGGAATGATTAGGAACACAGCGAGCAGAACTAGGCTGCCGCCTAGAGATGCCTGTTTTGACCAGAAGAAAATGATCTGAAGTCTATTGGGTCTTGAATAGCGGTCGTACTTGTAGTCGGCATCGGCGCCCTCAGTCTTCGTGCCGTTCCGCAGCGTGACAGTAGTCAGCATGTATGCAGCGACGTACTGCAGAAAATCCAGGAGAAGAGCTGCCAATGCAAGTGTGCCGGCAAACCATAGCAGAAAGTTGAACGACGATTGCGCTGGAAATGTCGACGCATCTTTTCCCGGAAAAAGGAGGAGCCAGACGAAAGCAAGGACGCCGATCGAAAGAGTTCGAACCTGCGCGCTTATCCGCTCGGATACCTCTTTTTTTCGCGCCAGGATGTCTTTTTCACTAGCCATCAACCTACCGCTTGAAGTTCTTAAAGACGGCTTGTCTCAACGCAAGCCGTGAAATCGATGGTCCAGGATCATTGCCAGTTCCTGGATCCTCCCCTTCTGCTGCCGATCGCAAGATAGCTTTAAGCGTAGTGTCTACGTGGATTCGCTTTGGCCGCCCTCCCCGGAAAAGCTGATTCTCGCGAACGTAGTCAACGACTTTGCGAGCAGCCACTGTCGCAAGGACTGGCTTGTAGCCCACAACGACGGATAACTCTGCGCTCGGTATCCGCGCCGCGCTGTCCGGAATCCGGCGCGACGTCGTACGTGTAGGCGTTCCAAATTTCTTTGAGGGCGTGTCGAAATCGACAGGCTTGTTTGCGGTTACTCGCTTTGAAACGAAGTTCTGCTTTTTTTGCTGTGGTTTTTTGGGCCTAGCCAATACAACTCCTCGACGGCGGTAGTTCGCCGCCCCACTCAACTTTTAGATTGGTGCGAGTTTAGTCGCAGTGCTCGATACCCGCATTGGTGTATACGACCAACGAAGTCGCAGTCGGCAGGGGGGAAGTCTCCTAGGATGACGTATCCGTTGGGGTCCGCGCGAGCATCCTCATCTGCGATGAGAGTTATCATCAAGGTGACGCCACGCGTTAACAACAAGAACTCGGGTTGACGGAGCATCTTGGGCCTATACCTGATGTGGAAAGCTCTCACTTATCAATCTTGACAATGCTTCCTCCTGCTGCGCCACGTAGATAGGAAGCTGCTCATTGGAGATCGACTCCTTCAGCGTAATCCTGCGAACGCTGCGCTTCTCACGCTGTGCAATCGAAGGCATATTTTTTGCCAGGACCTCACGCATCTTGATGGCGTCCGATTCGGACGGCATGTAGCCGGGCACGAAAACAAGGCGTACGCGGCAGTGAGAGTCATTTAATCTGTAGGCACTCAGATACACGGGGAAGTAGCTCTCGGGATCATAGAATTGATCCACACTTCGGGGCATCACATCGATCCAGGTACGCCCCCAACAAACATGCTCGGATTCAAACTGTGCGTTGTTTCGCAAAAGCATACGCCTGACTGAGGCAAATCCCTTGCCGTCCAGCAGTGCGAGAACTACGGCTTGATTCTGGGCCGCAAACAGCTGCGCACTTTCTGCAGCCTCCGCAACGGCAACCTTGCCCAGTAGCCAGAACTTCTGGGGCCGTCGCCCCATGGCGCAAACCGCCGTAGCCGCTTCGGGATGGTCGCGCCAGATATTCGCAACCAACTGCGAGCATTCCTTTTCGTTCGGACTCTCCCAACCGGTTTGCCTGCGACAGTATTCTTGTACTAATCGTGCCCCTTCGTTGCCCCGCTGGAGGTGAAGTTCTGCACGTTGTGCGCCTGCCCTAAGCCAGTCATAGCTGACAGGCACCCAATGCTGCAGCTCCTTTTGCAACGCTTTGGGATATCGATCTTCGTCGTCCAGATCGTAGTTGCGACCCAAGGCCACGAACCCGAGCTGGAAGTTCATCAGCCAAGGCGAGCTTTGCTGAAGCTTCACGACATAGTCTCGATACCGCTTGAGTTGCTCGGCGCTGAACTTCGGTCCAAGCTTGTTCTCTACCGCGATCAAGAAACGATTGACCGGATCAACTATCAGCAGGTCCAGACGATTGGCCTGGGTCTCCGCGAACTCGGTAGCAACAAAACAGGCACTGAGTCCGGAGGACTGAAGACGCTCAACTGACCAGTTCCGCGCAAATCCCTGGCTGGTACTTTTTTTGTCTGACTTTCCGCTTCTCCAACGCCTCGGAGACTGGTCGGCTACGTGCATCAGGAAATCGCGCACGATGGCCTCACCCTGTGCGTGGCCCTCCCGTGGATCGAAAAGCCAAGCCAGTATCGCGGAGTGCTGATTTTCTCCCAGATCGATCACATCGATGAGACCGTCACCGATCTTCAGCCTCTCTTGCAACTGCCTGAGGTTCTCATCCTGGAAGAACCCCGCCATCTGTTCAGACTTACTCATTCGCGCTTCTCATTTCTCAGCTTGAAGGAAATTGATTCAGACGACCATTTAGATTGAGATGAGTGAGAACACATCTTCGCCATCTCATGCCCGGTCTTTATTATTTCTCATGCGTTTCTTGGCCAGATCTTCAGTGCGCGCGCCAAAAGCTCATCGGAACGCTTCTCGATCGCCGCTTCATCCCATACGGCAACGTCGTGAAGCAGTTGATTAATTGGGAGTAGTGAATGCTTCATCAACTCCGACTTCTTCACGCTCCATTGGCTATTCGAGATCGATGAGTTCAATGCTTGCGTTAAGATGGTTAGATTGCCCAGAGTCTGCAGCGACTGATTGCGTTCACGCGACGCTTCGGCCACCGGATCGTCTACGGCGGCAAACCTCAGCTCCGCCACAGAGAACCCTTTCGAGCCATCAGGCAGCCGCCAATTCTCTTGCCATTGCTGGGGAAGAACATGCTCGACGGATAGCGCGTTCTCGACGGAGACAACCTCGCTTTTTCCGTCCATATAGGTGTCGCTCAAACGCTTCAGAATGTGAACGATCTTTGGGTTGTTGAGGACCTGATAGGCGTGCTGCGTTCGCCATGCCTCAATGAACCTTTCATCAGATGGCCATTCGGTTGAATCACCGGTTTGCTCGCGAAGTAGCCTGGACAGATTCTCAGGCGTAACACCTTCACGCCGTAGTGTCCGCGTCAATCCAAGGAAGACCCGGTTGTAGTTCTTCGTCGTCAGTCCGCAGACCGCTCGGCGCAGAAGATAAGACTCAAGGATCGTCGAGACGGACCGCCACTGCGTTTCATCCATCCCCAGATCCAACATCGTCAAGAGCAACGGGTATGAGGTCCGGACGTCATACGAATCAAGGAACGTGACCAAGCCATAGAGAAGATCATCCTTGCTCGGAGCCATGATGCGGCGGAAGTCGTCACCTTGCCTTGCCAGACAAGCCAGTTCCTCCTCGACGGAAGCAAAAGGCTGCGAGCGGTCAATCCAAAACTTGTATTCAACAAAAAGATGCTTGATGGGGATGTCGGCAGTCAAACGACTAGCAAGGAAATGCTGCAAGAACAAGTCGCTGCGAGGTCTGAGCAGCCGTCCTTGCTTGACCTCGACCCGCCAAAACGGATCGTCGAATCGCGCCCAGAACCGCTTATAGAGAATTTCCTGCGGCTCTCCGCGACGCGCCGCCCGCAGAAAAATGAAATTGCGAAGCAGGTCTGCAGGCAACAGAGGTTCACCGCGTGCGTTGAGTGTCTCGAAAATGACCTGAGCATCATCCCCTTGCTCAAGGTCGATCTCCACGACTTGCAACGCACCCTTGAGAGCTTGAAAGCATTCGTCAACCCGTTGGGCCAGAGGTACGCCACCTGCCAAAGGCGGCTCTGCCATCGTCCCGACGAAGAACTCATCAAACTGCTCGTAGAAGAAGAAATACGCCTCCACCATGCGCGGACGAGGATCGTATTTCTTTGCATAGGGCCGCTTGCGCAGCGGGTGCCTTTTCAGCATCTCTTCACGAGACCCCGCGCTCACGACATCGGAAAATTGCGCCCTATCCAGTTGCGTCGGCCAGACCTTGAACTTGTCGACCTCAGCATCCGCCATCATCCCCTTGTTGAGGGTAAAGCCGGCGCATTCCTTTGCCATGTCGTCACAACCGTGCTCATAGCAGAAGTCTCGAAATGCCGAGAGAAAAATCTGAAGCGTCGTTAGACGTTGCTGCCCATCAATGACTTGACGCTTGCCAACATGGGTCGCCGGCGTCTGTTTCAAGTCAAGCACCATCGCGCCAAGAAAATGAACCGGTGCGTCTTTGCGGCCATCAAGGTAGTCTGTGAATTTTCGCCCGATGTCTTCCCACAGAGGCTCCCAATGCTTCTCACGTTGCCAGATGTACTGGCGCTGAAACAGCGGGACCTCAAGTTGCATCTTCGTCTCAAATAGCGCGAGCAGCGATACGGCGATTGCTTTCATGTATTTTTTAGTTAATGTTCAGACCAGTTTTTTCTATCGGCACGCGCTATCTCAGCGAGAGATCTTGTCAGTCCCTCTCAAATTAAGGCTTGGGTAAAAATTGGCCAAACGTGCTCGACCTGTGGACGCCACGTACGCCGACCCGTTTCACTTCATGCTCGTCATGCCCTAAGTGATCGCAATGGTGTATGAGATCTCGGCATGGCGGCCTGAGTAACCACCCGTCCAATAGAGTAATCTTTGGTTACCTAAATAACATCCCATATTCGCGGGATTCCTCGCCCGAGCACTCGGCGAAATCATCGTAGTTCGAAAAGGCATTCCAACTTCGGGACACCAGATCAAGAAATTAATACTTTTTTATTCTTTTTTGAGGTTGGCCGTGTCTCGCACGCACCTACCCAAATCAGATACTGGCCTGCTGGGGTGAGCGGCGAGAAAACGCGTGCGGATACAGATCGCAGCGGGCATTTGGGCGACTCAAGATTAACTCCTTTAAATTTCGAGGGTTTTGATGTCCGTATCCGCCTCACTTACAGCGCGCGACAGTCCAGCCTGAAACTTGACTCAATAACTCAAGCACCCAAACCACGCAATCGATCGCAGGCGAGTTGATTGAAAGGTTACTTCGGTGCAGTATTGGCGCGATTTTCGGATCCAATAACGCACCGCCAGACGTGAAGCTTGACACAATGGGCCAATCTGAACGTTTTCATAAAATTCGTCGCCTGCTTCAGTCCAAAGACGTTGTGCCGCGTGCAGTGTTGCTGAGAGAGCTAGGAATCTCATTAGCGACGCTTAAACGCGATCTAGAATATCTGAGATCGCGCATGAACTGCCCTATCATCTGGGATGCTGAGCGGCGCGGATATGCAATCGAACGTGATGCACCGGAAAATCAGCCGATCTACGAGCTGCCAGGCTTGTGGTTCAACGCATCTGAGATATATGCGCTGCTTGCTATGCAGCATCTTCTTCGGGATTTACAGCCTGGCCTGCTTGACCCACACATTGCGCCCCTGCAAGCCCGTTTGCGAACTTTGCTCGGGAAAACCGCTCATGCAGCTGAGTCGGTCGAACGTCGCATTAAGCTCATTCATATCGGTACGCGCAAGGTGGAGTTGAAGCACTTCGAACAAGTGGCGCAGGCCCTGCTGGATCGCAAGCGGCTATCCATCACTTACCTGAATAGAGATCGCCGAGAGACCACCACACGAGAGATATCACCGCTCCAGCTTGTTCACTATCGCGAAAACTGGCTGCTGGACGCGTGGTGTCATTTGCGAGAGGGCATCCGGTCCTTCTCGTTAGACGCGATGCAGGAAGTGACCACGGGCACCACGCCTGCCGTAGACGTCTCGGGCGCCGAGATGGCTCAGCACTTCGAGAGTGGTTACGGTATCTTCGCGGGAGTGGCAACCCAGCGGGCCAGAATCAAGTTCACGCCTGAGCGAGCGCAATGGGTTTCCTTGGAAACCTGGCATTCAAATCAAACGAGCGAGATACTGAGTGATGGTAGCTATGTCCTAGAAGTGCCATATTCAAACGACCAGGAGCTGCTAATGGATCTCCTGCGTCATGGGGCTGATGTTGAGGTGTTGGCGCCGGCGACTCTGCGGGAGAAACTGGCGGCAACTCTGGCGCTCGCTGCTAGTAAATATTTGCAGTAGCCGCTAGGTAGCTCACGCTATGAGCCACCACCAGCGAAACAATAGACCTACGTTGGGGAACCGCGCCGCGGAAGCCCGAGAGGAGTGATTGTGCGAGCCAGTTTCACCCGTTCAATTTGCCGAGGAGCCGCTCATGGCCAAGAATGACCCAGTGGGCGACAACGCTCGAAGAGGCGCGGTGAAGAACCGCTCTCAAGTCCTCAATCCAACAACAAACAACTGGACCAAGCGCAATGGCGACAACGGTCAGTTCATGGATCAAAAGCAAGACGGAGCGCCATTCAAAGGCGTTCGCAAGGAAAAAGGAAAGTAGGCTGAAAAATGTCTTCGTACTACATCAACAAGAATCAGCAAGCCAACGGAGATCATGAAGTTCATGTGACCGGTTGCGCCTATCTCCCCTCAGAAAACAACCGAGTCTATCTCGGAGAATTTTCATCGTGCGGACCAGCCGTGAGCGATGCGAAACGCCGCTGGCCCGGCAACAGGATCAACGGCTGCTACTACTGTTGCCGCCCGTGCCACACGTCATAGGAAATTTCAACATGGCTGGATCTGATCGCGTAACTGGGCGAGTCTCTCGCGCAGTTGCGCGATCGACATGGGCGGATCCTCACGATGCAGCATGGCGTGGCAATTGGGACAGACCGGCTTCAGATGGTTGATTGGGTCGACTTGGTACTCTTCGCGGATGTCGGCGAGCTGAATCTCGTGATGAATATGGATGAAGCCAGTGCCAATCGGCCCGTAGCGCTTCTCGAAGTCCAGATCACAAACCCGACAGACGGCACCGTAGTGCTTAATACACGCGTTGCGAGCCCCGAGGTGACGCTCCCAACGTGTAAGTAGCACCTCCAAGGCGGCGCCCTCGACGTACTCGCCGACCGAGATCTCGTTCTGGAAAAAGGCGCCGGGAGGCCTCTCGATTTCGAGCGAAGTCTCGGGCTCCTGCTCACCCTCCGGCGTGGCAACGCCACCCGCTTGAGTCCCGGTCGGCGATTTCTGCTCGCATTCATCGTCCACCTTGATCTCGCAGGGAGACGAGGTCTTCAAAGACGTCGGTGGCGGCAAGCGTGGCATCGCCTCAGAGTTCGCTCGCCAAGTCGTCAAACTTACGGGGTCAGGACCGTCGGTCATCGACCTCTCAGTTCCTGGAAGGTCGGCAACCTCCACGAACGCACGCAGCATGACTGCAGGCTCGCACCCTTTGAAAAATGCCTGCGCTGTCGTTTCGTTTTCTTTCCAGACAAAGACCGCGACGACGGCGCCGTAGACGCGGACCTGTGAGGCGTTGGACGTCAACAGCAAAAACCTCGCGCCGTGTTCCCCGTCGACGGCGTGCCATTCAGTCGTGTGAGTCGTTACGACACGCCATTTGAAGTCATCATGCACCGCGGCAAAGATGATCCTCGGCTTGGAGGAGGCTCTCGCAACCTTTTTCGCCTTCGCTTTAGTCATTTTATTCGCTTAGAACAGCAGCAGTTCCATTTTGATAGCTCTCGCGCAGTCCCTCTGCCTTGTAGCGGGTGACCTCGTGGGCCAGATGTAACTCGACGAACGATCGCGCCGGGCACCACGGGGGCGGTGCTGTTCAGCGTGAAGGTGGACTGAACGGGGACGCGGCGCGGTGCGGCCGTCCGCGAGTCTTCAATCCGTGGTTTACGAGTTCGCCGCCTCCTGAATACCCAGCGTCTCGCCGGCCAGCCAGATGTAGAGATCAATGCGTTCGGACTCGTTCATCTTCTTGTGCCGGGCGGCCACTTCCTCAAACTTGACCAGTACCTCGCCCACGGTGGGATGCACATTCTTCGACAGGTACGTCGGGATCTCGACCCACTTGGGCCCGGCGCCGGTGGCCAGCCATCGCGGGTGGACCCGGAAATAATCGGCAATGATGAACAGGTGAGTCGATTCGATGCCTTTGTTTCGATCCGAAAGCCAGTTGGTGATCGCCGCACGGGTCACCCCGCAGCAGCGGGCGAGGTCGGCCTGCCATCCGCGGCCGATGTCCGTCGTGAATTCCTTCAGGCGCTCGGTGAACGTACTGCTCATCGCGGGCACCCCACCTGCGTCACGGCACTGAGGCTTCTGTCCGGATGACTGTCGGCCGGGCCTTCGCAGACGCCATCGCAAAACACACGGCCTGCTGGTGACGACGCTTACCTAATCAACCTCAAGTTCCATAGCATCGAAGGAGCCACGCGGCGGGAGCGAGCGCCTGGCCGCTTCTTTCTTCCTGTATTGGCAGCGCTTCAGAACATGCCCCCAAACCAGAGTTAGCTGCCCCCATTCGTGCCCCTCAATGCCTCCGGCTCTGAACGGATCAAGCTGGACAAAAATGGATTGCCGAGCAGCGACTCTCCGAGAGAGAATGAAAAAAGCCGGACACCTTTGGATGTGTCCGGCTTCATAGCTGGTCCCGCCGCCAGGAATCGAACCTGTACCCGAGAATGACTGAGGAATGCATCCCCTAAAGAGACTGGTGCGGCTGGCAGGAATTGAACCCACGACCCCTTGGTTCGTAGCCAAGTACTCTATCCAACTGAGCTACAGCCGCGCAGCCTTCAATTATAGCCTGCGCTGAGGCCTGCGCTGAGGCCTGCGCTGAGGCCTGCGCTGAGGCCTGCCCTGGCGTCCTCACGCCGGCGTGCCTGCCACAGAAGTCACGAATCAAACAATCTGAACGCGAACGCATTGGCAACTAGGTATTCCCAGGCAGCCTCCACGCCGGCTTGCAGCCACGCCGAGCATGTATTGACTTGCTGCTTCGTTCTAGACGCTCAAGGATTGGCGTAGACGCCACGTGGCAATGAACTCGCGGCTGCCATTGACCGCGCGTGAGTAAAGCCAAGATGGAGTCAATTTCTCATGCGGCATTTTCCAAATGGGTTTGTGCGCGTGCACGCGCTCGTTGCCGATGAAGATGTACTCGTCACATGCTTCGATGAGTGATGCTTCATCGACGCCGGTCACGCTGCCTCCGGCATGCGGTTGTGCTGGGTCAAAACGATGCGTGACCCAGCACGCAATGACGACGTTGGGTCGATACTTTCTCACGGCAGCGTCCGCATCCAGCGTCTCTACGTTTTTGCCGTAGGGGACCGTCGGTTGACCAATTTGTCCATAGTCGGCCCTGAGTTCCGGATCCTCTTGCTGGCGGTTATCGGTGGCAGGAATAGCCAGTGCCTCGGCAAGGATCCCGTGTCCAGAGCCGATCTCGATGGCGATCCTGCCGTCGATGCGGGATCGCAGGAACTCACAGAGCTCGTCGGTTGGAAAGCTATAGATGCCTTGGCGCACGCCAAACATCAGCCGTTCTTGGGCAGTTGTCTCTTCGAACATGCAAGCAGGAGTGATACGGAGGCGCCCATCGACATCAAGTAGGTGACTCGAGATGTCCCGTACCTTTGCTGGGTCGATGGCAAAAGCGTCCGTGTGGCGATTTCTAACCGCGGTGACAAGCCCATCTTCACCAGGAAAGATGCACCCAGCCGCTTCACTATCGCGGCTTCGCTGGCCCATACTCAAAATCCTGGCATTCGACCTCGCCACGGCAGAACTCAGCGGAAATCCGGGTTCAATAGATCAATGCCAGCGCCCTTGCATTTGATCCACGGCTCGGATGGATGTTCACAGCCATTCCAGGCCGCGAGCGCGGCTTGAGCGTCCGCTCGATGCTCGTAGCAATATCGGCGCTGATAGCCGAGATCATCGATCCCGACAACCACGGCAGTGGTGTAGTTGAACTGCTTCACCGCACACACTTGGTCTTAGAGCACGCAAATGCCTGAATACCCGCTGGCTAAAAGCACCTCCGCAAGCCTGACAACAGCGACGGTCTTGCGTGACAGATGAGGGTGAGACTGGTTTGCAGAAGCGGTGGGGGCATATCACCCCATTGTGATGGGTCTCAGCCAAGGTCTCCTGTGCCACGAAAGATTTGCCGCGCGCTTACGAAGAATCGAAGTCAGATAGGGCGTGCTGCCGGCGCCCCACGCATTGGCACGCACTGCGCCGCCTGAACACAGCATTCCGCCTCGCCACGAAAGTTGCCAGCGAATTCGAGGTCTGCGCTCACCTCTCCAGCTCGCGGCCGATCCAAAATCCGCCCGCCCTGCACAGACGCAGGGCACATTCCCCAAAATTGCGATGCCCCTGTAATCAAAATTCTGGCAACGATCTGGCAACGGCGAAATTTGAAATCTCGTTGCTATAAAATATATAGCAAACAATCGTTATGCGAAAAGGGTAGTTGGTAGGCCGTGATGGGCTTGAACCATCGACCAACGGATTATGAGTCCGCTGCTCTAACCAACTGAGCTAACGGCCCACGCGCCACGATTCTATTCGCGCCGCGGCGCCTATTTGCGGTGGCTCAGCGCATTGCTCACCAGACGCGACGTGATATCGACGATCTGGATCATGCGTTCATAGGGCATGCGGGTCGGCCCGATCACGCCCAGCGTGCCCACGACCTGCCCGTCGACCTCGTAGTTGGCGCTGACGATGGACAGTTCCTCGAACGGCACCACCTTGCTTTCGCCGCCGATGAAGATGCGCACGCCCTCGGCCTTGCTCGACACGTCGAGCAGCCGCATCAGCTGCGCCTTCTGCTCGAAAAGCTCGAAGGCGCGGCGAAGCTGCCCCATGTCGCTGGAAAAGTCGGTCACCGAGAGCAGGTTGCGCTCGCCGGAGATCACCACGTCGTCTTCCTGCGCCTCGGTGAGCACCTCGGAGCTGACCTTCACGGCGGCCTGCATCAGCGCCGCGATCTCGCCGCGCAGCTTCTCGACTTCGGATTGCAGGCGATCGCGCACCTGCTCGATCGTCAGGCCCGCGTAGTTCGCGTTGATGTAGTTGGACGCCTCGACCAGCTGCGACTGCGAATAGTCGGCCTCCGGAAAGATCACCCGGTTCTGCACGTCGCCGTCGGGCGACACGATGATCACAAGCAGGCGCCGGTCCGACAGCCGCAGGAACTCGATCTGCTTGAACACCGAAGCGCGGCGCGGCGCCATCACCACGCCCACGAACTGCGACAGGTTCGACAGCAGGTGCGCCGCGTTGGCGATCACCTTCTGCGGCTGGTCGGGCGCCAGCGCCGGCGGGCTCATCTGCTCGCGCTGGGCGGTGAGCATGGTGTCGACGAACAGGCGGTAGCCGCGATGCGTCGGGATGCGGCCTGCCGAGGTGTGCGGGCTGGCGATCAGCCCCAGTTCCTCGAGGTCCGCCATGACGTTGCGGATGGTCGCGGGCGACAGGTCCAGCCCGGACGAACGCGAGAGCGTGCGGGAGCCGACGGGTTGCCCGTCGGCGATGTAGCGCTCGACGAGCGTCTTGAGCAGCAACTTGGCACGGTCGTCCAGCATTGCAAGATTTTAGTGTTGTAATTTGTGAGATATGACCTCTCGCTTCCGTCACGTCGCCCTCATAGGCAAATACCAGGCTTCCGGCGCCCGCGCGCAGGCGGACGCGCGCGACGGCGTGATGGAAGGCATTGGCGCCTTCCTCGAATCCCAGGGGTGCAAGGTGTTCGTCGAGCGCTCGACCTGCGAGGACGACGCCGACGACGCGCCCGCCCATCCGCGCTACGAGGCCCTGTCGGTCGAGGAAATCGGCCAGCGCTGCGACCTCGGCCTGGTGGTCGGCGGCGACGGCACCATGCTCGGCATCGGCCGGCAGCTCGCCAGCTACGGCATTCCGCTGATCGGCATCAACCGTGGCCGGCTCGGCTTCATCACAGACATTCCGCTCGACAACTACCAGGCCACGCTGATCCCGATGCTGGCCGGCGAATACGAGGAAGACCACCGCAGCCTGATGCACGCGCGGGTCATGCGCGACGGCGCCTCGGTGTTCGACGCGCTGGCCATGAACGACGTGGTCGTCAATCGCGGCGCCACCTCCGGCATGGTGGAGCTGCGCGTGTCGGTCGGCCGGCATTTCGTGGCCAACCAGCGCGCCGACGGCCTGATCATCGCGACGCCCACGGGCTCGACCGCCTACGCGCTGTCGGCCGGCGGGCCGCTGCTGCACCCGGCGGTGCCGGGCTGGGTGCTGGTGCCGATCGCGCCGCACACGCTGTCGAACCGCCCGGTGCTGCTGCCCGATGCCGACGAGATCGTCATCGAGCTGGTGGGCGGGCGCGACGCCAGCGCCAATTTCGACATGCAGTCGCTCGCCTCGCTGGCGATCGGCGACCGCGTGGTGGTGCGCCGCTCCGACTTCCGCGTGCGCTTCCTGCATCCGCGCGGCTGGAGCTATTTCGACACGCTGCGCAAGAAACTTCATTGGAACGAGGGAGGCTCCTGAATGGCGCTGCGACGCATCGCACTGCGCGACTTCGTGATCGTGCGATCACTCGAACTCGACCTGTCCGGCGGCTTCACGGTATTGACCGGTGAAACCGGCGCGGGCAAATCCATCCTGATCGACGCGCTGCAGCTGGCGCTGGGCAACCGCGCCGACGCCGGCGCGGTGCGCGAAGGCGCCGAACGGCTCGACGTGAGCGCCGAATTCGATGCAGATCCGGCCCTGGCCTCCTGGCTCGACGAAGGCGGCTTCGAAGCCGGCGACGCGCTGCTGCTGCGCCGCACCGTCGACCTGCAGGGCCGCAGCCGCGGCTGGATCAACGGCAGCCCGGCCACGGCCACGCAGCTGCGCGAACTCGGCGACCGCCTGCTCGACATCCACGGCCAGCACGCCTGGCAGAGCCTGACCCGGCCCGATGCGGTGCGCGGCCTGCTCGACGCCTATGCGGGCGTGCGCAGCGACGCGCTCGACGCCGCCTGGCATGGCTGGCGGCAGACGCTCTCCGCGCTCGAACATGCGCGCTCGGCGCAAGACTCGCTGCAGCGCGAGCGCGAGCGGCTGCAGTGGCAGATTTCCGAGGTCGCCAAGCTCGCGCCCGGCGTCGACGAATGGGAAGAACTGTCGACCAACCACTCGCGCATTTCCAACGCGCAGGCGCTGATCGACGCGGCGCAGGGCGCCAGCCAGGCGCTGGAAGACGAAGACAACGGCGCGCTCTCCGCGCTCTCGCGCGCGGCCACGCTGCTGAAGAACTGCGAGCACATCGAGCCGGAGTTCCGCAACCTCGGCGAAGTGCTGGCCTCCTGCGTGGCGCAGGCCTCCGACGCGGCCCACTCGCTGCACGGCTACCTTCGCGACGCCGAAGCCGATCCGCAAAGCCTGGCCGAACTGGACGAGCGCATGGGCCTGTGGATGTCGCTCGCGCGCCGCTACAAACGCACGCCGGCCGACCTGCCGGCCTTGCTGGCCGGCTGGCAGGCCGAGCTGCAGGCGCTCGATGCGCAAAGCGATCTCGACGGCCTGGAACGCGCCGAGCAGAGCGCACAGCAGGCCTACATGAAGGAAGCCAGGGCGCTCGGCAAGTCGCGCAAGCAGGCGGCACCGCGGCTCGCGCAGGCCGTCACCGAGGCGATGCAGGGCCTGGGCATGCAGGGCGGGCGCTTCGAAGTCGATCTGCAGCCGCTGGCGCAGCCCGGCCGCGCCGGCCTGGAAGAAGTGGCGTTCCTCGTGGCCGGCCACACCGGCAGCACGCCGCGCGCCATCGGCAAGGTGGCATCGGGCGGCGAGCTTTCGCGCATCGCGCTGGCCATTGCCGTAACGACCAGCCAGCTCGGCACCGCGCAGACGCTGATCTTCGACGAAGTGGATGCCGGCGTCGGCGGTGCCGTCGCCGAGACGGTCGGGCGCCTCATGAAGCAGCTCGGCCGCGACCGCCAGGTGCTCGCCGTCACCCATCTGCCGCAAGTGGCGGCCTGCGCGGACCACCATCTGGTGGTGGCCAAGCGCCAGACCGCGGCGGCCGGCAAGGAAGGCCCGCGCACCGAGAGCGGCGTGTCGCGCCTGGACGAAGACAACCGCGCCAGGGAAATCGCCCGCATGCTGGGCGGCGAGAAGGTTTCGCAGACTTCGCTCGCGCACGCCCGCGAGATGCTGGGCCACAAGACTTCCGCGGCCACGCCATGAACCTCGACCTGGTCCTCATCACGGGCATGTCGGGCTCCGGCAAATCGGTGGCCCTGCATGCGCTGGAAGACGCCGGCTACTACTGCGTCGACAACCTGCCGCCCGAGCTGCTGACGGCGTTCATCGCCCTGCAGCACGAACAGCAGACGCCGCGCGTGGCCATTGCCATGGACGTGCGCAGCGGCGTCTCGCTGCCCATCGTTCCGCAGCAGCTCGATGCGCTGCGGCGCGACGGCGGGATCTCGCTGCGTTCGCTGTTCCTCGACGCCACCACCGACGCGCTGCTGCGCCGCTATTCGGAAACCCGCCGCCGCCATCCGCTTTCGCGCCAGGAAGGCCGCACCGACGTGCCCGAGCAGCATCGCGTGCTGATGCAGGCCATCGAGCTGGAACGCGAACTGCTGGCCGACCTGCGCGATGGTGCCGACGTGATCGACACCAGCCTGATCCGGCCCGCGCAGCTGCAGAGCTACATCAAGTCGCTGATCTCGGCGCCGCAGAGCGCGCTGACGCTGGTGTTCGAGTCGTTCGCCTTCAAGCGCGGCGTGCCGCTGGATGCCGACTATGTGTTCGACGTGCGCATGCTGCCGAACCCGCACTACGTGCCCGCGCTGCGCCCGCTCACGGGACGCGACGAACCGGTGATCGAATGGCTGCGCGAGCACGACGACGTGGCGCGCATGTACGACGACATCGAGCAGTTCCTGTCGCACTGGCTGGATGCGCTGGCGCGCGACCACCGCAGCTACGTGACGGTGGCCATCGGCTGCACCGGCGGGCAGCACCGGTCGGTGTTCCTGGTGGAGCAGCTCGCGCGTTCGTTCGGCGCCCGCTGGGGTGCGCTCAAGCGGCACCGCGAACTCGACGCGAACTGACCACCGGCTCCTATCGGGCCTCGCTGCTTTCCAGCAGCTTGCGCACCGGGGCCGGCAGGCCCAGCCGGCTCCACTCCTGCGCGTCGACCCAGCGCGCGCCTTCGCCGATCGGCTGGGCGCCTTCGAGCAGCACCGGGTGCAGGTGCAGGTCCTTGTGGGTCAGCACGTGCACGAAGGCCGGCATGTCTTGCGTGCCGCGTTGCGCGGCGGGCGGCAGCGCTGCGAGCAGATTGTCTCGGCTGTCGAATACGGGCAGGCAGTGCAGCCCCGCCCATATGCCCTTCGCCGGCCGTTTCTCCAGCCACACGCGGCCCTGCGCATCGCGCGCCAGCAGCAGCCAGAGCGACTGGGCGCTGCGCTTGAGCTTGCGGGTCTTGACGGGGTAGCGCTCGGGCGCGCCCTCGCGCAGGCCCACGCAGCGCTGGTCGACCGGGCAGATCATGCAGCTGGGCTTGCGCGGCAGGCAGACCGTGGCGCCCAGGTCCATGAGCCCCTGCGTGTAGTGGGCGATGGCCTCGCGCTGTTCGGCGGGGGGCAGCAGCTGCGTCGCTAGATCCCACAGCGCGCGCTCCTGCGCAGACGACGACATGTCGCCGCCGAAGCCGAGCACCCGCGTCAGAACGCGCTTCACGTTGCCGTCGAGGATCGCCACGCGCTCGCCGAAGCAGAAGGCGGCAATGGCCGCGGCGGTGGAGCGGCCGATGCCGGGCAGGGTCACGAGTTCCTGCGCCGTGCGCGGGAATTCGCCGCCGAAGCGCGCGACGACGTCCTGCGCGCAGCGGTGCATGTTGCGCGCGCGGCTGTAGTAGCCCAGGCCGCTCCAGAGGCCGAACACCTCGTCTTCGGTTCCGGCGGCCAGCGCCTTCACGTCTGGAAAGCGCTCGAGGAATCGCGCGAAGTAGCCGAGCACCGTCGACACCTGCGTCTGCTGGAGCATCACCTCCGACAGCCAGACGCGGTAGGGGTCGCGGGTGTTCTGCCACGGCAGCTGGCTGCGGCCGTGGCTGCGCTGCCAGGCCACGATCTGCGCGGCGAAGTCGGGGGATTCAGGCAGCACGCAGTTCGCCGGCGACAGCCGCAGACTGCGGCTTTGCCTGCTGGGTGATGAGCGTGGTGAATTCGCGCAGCCGCAGATGAAGCTCGGCCAGGTTGCTTTCTTGCGCGGCGAGCTCCATCAGCCGCTCGTCGAGGTTGCCCGCCGCGCTCTGGATGCGCTCGATGGCCTCGATGCGCTTGCTGAAGTTGCGCCGGCGCTCCTTGAGCTGCGCATCGATCTGCGCGCTCGCGCCCTTGCTCCAGCGCTCGACCTCGGTCATGGCGGCTTCATTCACCAGCCGCAGCCGGCTGGCCAGCGCGCGCACGAGCTTGTCGCAGAAATCGGCCTGCGCGAGCTTCAGCAGGTTACCCACGCCGAGGTAGTGGATGTGGCTGCGCTCGATCTGGCTGAGCTCCTGCTCGAAGCCCGTAAGGTCGGGCTCCGCCGGCGCCTGCAGCGTGAAGCCCTGCTCGGCATTGAGCTGGCGGAAGGTGGCGTGCAGCATCGACTGGATCTCCGCCGTGGTCGCCTGCACTTCGCGCAGGTTGTTGCGCAGCGAGTCGAAGGTCTCCGCGTACACCTTGCGCACGCTGAGCTTCACGCCGGGGCGCTTGAGCGCGGCCGACAGCCGCACCATGTCGGCCTTGAGCGCGGTACGGCCGAGCACGGCATACACCTCGCGCAGCAGCTTGCCCTGCACCGAGCGCAGCGCCAGGATGCGCGTGTTGCTGCCCTCGAACTCGGCGTGCTCCTGGTCGATGCGCGCGCGCATGTGGCGGATCACCGAGACATTCTTGCCGCGCAGCCCCTGCAGCTCGAGCGCCTGCTCGGACAGGTCGCGCTGGCGCACCTTCAGGATGCGTTCGGCCTCGACGCGCAGCGCGCTCATGCCGGCATCGACGGCCAGCCGCAGCATGGTCTCGCGCTTGCCGAGCACGCCTTCGCCCAGCAGCGCTTCGAGCGCGGGCAGGCGGCTGGCGTCGAGCAAGGGCACATCGCGCTGTATCTTGGCCTGCAGGCCCTTCTGCGCGGACACCGGCAGCACTTGCGCCAGCGGCACCTCGAGCAGGCGGGCCGCGCTTTCGCGCTGGCGCTCGATCTGCTGCGCGATCTGCGCGGGCGTGCTCAGCGTGTCCCACATGGTGTCGATCTTGTTGAGCACCACGAAGCGCGTGTTGTTGCCTTCGTCTTCGGTGATCAGGTGCTCGCGCCAGATGGAGAGGTCGGAGCGCGTCACGCCGGTCTCGGCGCCCAGGATGAAGACGACCGCGTGCGCCTGCGGGATCAGGCTCACGGTGAGTTCGGGTTCGGCGCCGATCGCATTCAGGCCGGGGGTGTCGAGAATCACCAGCCCCTGCTCCAGCAGCGGGTGCGGCATGTTGAGCACCGCATGGCGCCAGCGCGGAATTTCGACGCGGCCTTCGGCGTCCTGCACCGGGTTGTCGTCGGGCGTCTCGTCGTCCCAGAAACCCAGCGTGCGCGCTTCGTCCTTGGCGACCCAGCGCACCTCGGCCACCTTGCTCATGGCCTGTGCCAGCTGCTCGGCATTGGCTACGTCGATGGCGATCTCGGTCCAGCGCGTGGGCTTTTCGCGCCAGTGCGCGAGCGAGTGCGGCTCCAGGCGGGTCTCGATGGGCAGCAGCCGCAGCTTGGGCGCAAGCGCGGGGTCGTAGCCCAGCTCGGTCGGGCACATCGTGGTGCGCCCGGCGCTCGCGGGCATGATGCGCCGCCCGTAGCCGGCAAAGAAGATGGCGTTGATCAGTTCCGACTTGCCGCGCGAAAACTCCGCGACGAACGCGACCATGACCTTGCTGGTGCGGATCTGCGTCTCGAGCCCGCGCAGGCGCTCGGCCACCGCCTGGTCGAGCAGCTCGTTCTCGGTCAGCCAGCGGGACAGCCACTGCAGCCGGCGGGCGAAATTGCTTCGCCAGGCGCCGTGCTGATCGAGTTGTCGGTTGAAGGAGCGGCTCAAGAGACAGATGTAAAAAAGAGCTTACAAATATAGCATCGAGAGGTAGGCAGCAACCGTTTTCGGCCCATTTAGCTCGACGGTTACATCCGCTATTTCTGGCAGTTGGGACAGTAATAGGTGGAGCGCTGCCCCTGCCTCAACAGCCGGATGGGCGTTGCGCAGACCCGACAGGGTTCGCCGGCCCGGCCGTAGACGGTCGCCTCGAGCTGGAAATAACCGTTCTGGCCGTCGATGTTGGAGAAATCGCGCAGCGTGCTGCCGCCCTTCTCTACCGCCCTTGCAAGGATCTCGCGCACCGCCGCATGCAGCTTGGCGGCACGCGGCCGGCTGATGCGCGCGGCCGACAGCGTCGGCCGGATGCCGGCCTGGAACAGCGCTTCCGACGCATAGATGTTGCCCACGCCAACCACCACGTCGCCCGCCAGCAGCACCTGCTTGACGGCGGTCTTGCGCTTCTTGAGCCCGGCATGGAAGACGTCGAGGTCGAAGTCTTCGCCCAGCGGCTCCATGCCGAGCCCGCCGAGCAGCTTGATGGCCCAGGGCGCGTCTTCGTTCTCCACATAGACGACGGCGCCGAAGCGGCGCGGGTCATTGAGCCGCAAGGTGCCCAGGTCGGTGACCAGATCGAAATGGTCGTGCGTGCCGGGCGGCGGCAGCACCGCGTCGAAGCGCAGGCTGCCCGACATGCCCAGGTGCAGCAGCAGGATGCCGCGGTCGAGATCGATCAGCAGGTATTTGCCGCGCCGGCGCACCTGGAGCACGCGGCGCCCGACCAGCGCCTCGGGCAGCACCATCAGCGCCCAGCGCAGTGGTTTCCCGATGCGTACCGCGTCGATGCGCGCCCCGGCGATGCGGTCGGCAATGCCGCGCCGGGTGACTTCGACTTCGGGTAATTCAGGCATGAAAAGTAAATCTCCGGCAAATGCCGACGGCGACGAAGCCCCACGCGGCGCACGTTCAAAAGGCTGGATTATTATGGTCGGATGAACCTTCCGCCCCGCCGACACCGCCTTGCGGCGGCCGCGTCTCTCGTCTTACTGGCCTGTGCCGTCCACGCGCAAACCAACGACCCAGCAGCCCCCGACAGCCCCGCTCCCATCATCGAACGGTCCGCGCCACGCAAGCCGGCGGCCAAGCCGCAGCAGACCGTCGTCGCCAAGGCAGCCGCTGCCGCCGAGCCCGCGGCGCAGCCCTCGGCACTGACCGCGGACCTGTTCTACGAAATCTTGATGGGCGAGCTGACGACCCGTTCCGGCGACCCCGGCTCCGGCTACGCATTGGTGCTCGACGCCGCACGCCGGCTGCGCGACGGCAAGCTGTTCCAGCGCGCGGTCGAGATCGCCCTGCAGTCGCGTTCCGGCGATGCGGCACTGGCGGCGGCCCGTGCCTGGCAGGAAACGCTGCCCACTTCCCGCGACGCCCGGCGCGTCGAACTGCAGATCCTGATCGCGCTCAACCGCATCAGCGAAACGACCGAGCTGCTGCGCGCCGAAGTGGCGGCCACCTCGCAGGTCGAACGGCCGCTGCTCATGGCCGTGATCGTGCGCAACTATTCGCGCGCGCCCGACAAGAAGCTGGCCGCCTCGGTGGTCGAGCAGGCCTTGTCCGACGAACTCAAGAACCCGGCCACCGGTGCGCTGGCCTGGGCCACCGTGGGCCGGCTGCGCCTGAACGCGGGCGATGCTTCCGGCGCGCTGGAAGCCGCGCGCAGGGGCCAGGAACTCGATCCCTCGTCCGACGCCCCGGCTGCTCTGGCACTCGAGATGATCGACCCCGGCCAGCCGCTGGCCGAGCCCATCGTCACCCGCTACCTGAACAACAACCCCAAGGCCGCCCCAGACCTGCGCGTGGCCTACGCCCGCGTGCTGGTCGAAAACCGCCGCTTCCCCGATGCCACCGCGCAGCTCCAGGCCCTCACCACGGCCCGGCCCGAACTGGCCGAGCCCTGGCTGCTGCTCGGCAGCCTGCAGATGCAGGCCAAGCAGGACGCGGCCGCCGAGGCCTCGCTCAAGCGCTTCATCGAACTCTCGGGCAACCAGGGCAAGGACGCGGGCGAAGCGGGAGACCGCCGCCGCAGCGTGTCGCAGGCGTACTTTGCACTGGCGCAACTGGCCGAGCGCCGCAAGGACTACGCGGCCGCGGAACGTTGGCTGTCGCGCGTGACCAGCACGGACGACATCGTCGCCGCCCAAACCCGCCGCGCGGCGCTGCTCGCGCAACAGGGCAAGCTGCCGCAGGCGCGCGAACTCATCCGCTCGCTGCCCGAACGCACGGCCGACGACAAGAAGCAGAAGTTCCTCGCCGAGGTGCAGCTGCTGCGCGACGCCAAGCAATACCAGGCGGCCTACGACATGCTGGCCCAGGCTTCCGCGGCCTCGCCGGACGACGCCGACCTCGTCTACGACCAGGCCATGGTCGCCGAGCGCCTCAACCGCCTCGACGACATGGAGCGCCTGCTGCGCCGGCTCATCCAACTCAAGCCCGACAACCAGAATGCGTACAACGCGCTGGGCTATTCGCTCGCCGATCGCAAGATCCGGCTCGACGAAGCACGCACGCTGATCCAGAAGGCGGTGCAGCTGGCGCCGGACGATCCGTTCATCGCCGACAGCCTGGGCTGGGTCGAATTCCGCCTCGGCAACACCACGGAGGCGATCCGCATCCTCGAAGCCGCGTACAAGACACGGCCCGACCCGGAGATCGGTGCGCACTTCGGTGAAGTGCTGTGGAGCAGCGGCCAGAAGGACCGCGCGGTCGCGATCTGGAAAGAAGCCTTGCTGAGCGACTCCGAGAACGAAACCCTGCAGGAAACACTCAAGCGCCTGCGCGTGAAGCCTTGAAGATGACGCTGGCAAAGGCGCTTGCGCCGCAACGGATCGATCACGGGCGACGTGTGCTGCTGGCCGCTGGCGGCGCTGCATTGCTCGTCGTGTCAGGCTGCGCCCAGCTGTCGGGTGGCGGCGCTTCGGCACCCAAGGCTTCGGACAGCTGGAGCGGACGGATGTCGCTTCGCATCGAGAGCGAGCCTGTACAGACCTTTGCCGCGCTGTTCGAGCTGCGCGGCTCCGCCGACTCGGGCGATCTCACGCTCACGACCCCCATCGGCAGCACGCTTGCACAGCTGCACTGGTCGCCGGGCGAAGCACTGCTGAAAGACGGCAGCAACACGCGGCGCTTCGACTCCGTCGACGCGCTCATCGAGGCGGCCACCGGGGCAGCCATTCCGGTCGGTGCGCTGTTTGGCTGGCTGGCGGGCCGCAATGATCCCGTGCCTGGCTGGAAGCCGGACCTGGGGCAGCTCGCCAACGGCCGCCTGGCGGCGGTACGCGAAGCACCGAGCCCGCGGGCTGACCTGCGCATCGTGTTCGAGCGGTCATGAAGGCGATCTACGACCTTTCCGCGCCGGCCAAGCTCAACCTCTTCCTTCACATCACCGGCCGGCGCGACGACGGCTACCACCTGCTGCAATCGGTCTTCATGCTGATCGACTGGTGCGACACGCTGCATGTCGAATTGCGCCGTGACGGCCAACTGAGCCGCGAAGACCTCACGACCGAGCTGCCCGCGGACGACCTGATCCTGCGTGCTGCGCGTGCACTGCAGGCGTTCGCCGCGCCGGGCCAGGGAGCCCACATCGGCGTGGCCAAACATGTGCCGGCGCAGGCGGGCATGGGCGGCGGCTCTTCGGACGCGGCCACCTGCCTGCTGGCGCTGAACCGCCTGTGGGGGCTGAACCTGCCGCTCTCGCGCCTTGCCCACATCGGGCTGAAGCTGGGCGCGGACGTGCCTTTCTTTCTCGGCGGCCGCAATGCGTGGGTCGAGGGCATCGGAGAGCAGCTGACACCGGTTACACTCCCTGCCGCGCGTTTCGCGGTGGCCAAGCCTCCCGAGGGACTCGATACTCGATTAATTTTTTCAGCAACAGATCTTGAACGTTCAACTCCTGTTGCTATAATCACAGGCTTTGCTGCAGAGAGCGAATCGCTCGAAGCGACAAACCTGAAAAGCTCGGTTCTGAGCCCTTCGGTTTTCGACTTCGGCCACAACGACCTGCAGCCGGTTGCCCAGCGACTTTGCCCCGCGGTCACCGACGCCATCGAATGGCTCGGAGCCCAAGGGTTGAAGGCACGGATGACCGGCTCCGGAAGTTCGGTGTTCGCGAAAATGCCGCAAGCGCCGCAGGAAGCGGAACTGCTGGAAGCCCCCAAGGGCTGGCAGGTTCGTCAATGCAGCAACCTGGAAGTCCATCCACTCTGGGGATGGGCAACCTGAAAAGATGATCGGGCCGTTCATTCGGTTCGATGCGACATATATCGGTTGGTGGTGAAAATCATCGACCCGTGTAGGGGAGTCGCCAAGCTGGTTAAGGCACTGGATTTTGATTCCAGCATGCAAAGGTTCGAATCCTTTCTCCCCTGCCAAATCTTCAACGACTGCGGCCAAATGGCCGCAGTCTTCATTTGCAGCTCACCCGCTGCAATAATCGGCGGCCTACCGGTCGCCATGCATCACAAACCTTTTGGCGGCTTCCTAAGCCAATTTGCACTGCCGGGACGCGCTCATGCAGGCTAATCACCCTGATTTCATGGTTTTCACCGGTAACGCCAATCCTGGCCTTGCTGCGGAAATCGCGCACAACCTCGGTACTTCGCTGGGCGCCGCCCGCGTGGGCCGCTTCTCGGACGGTGAAGTCACCGTCGAGATCAACCAGAACGTCCGCGCCCGCGACGTGTTCGTGGTCCAGTCGACCTGCGCTCCTACCAACGAAAACCTGATGGAACTGCTGATCATGGTCGACGCGCTCAAGCGCGCTTCGGCCGAGCGGATCAGCGCCGTCATTCCCTACTTCGGCTACGCCCGCCAGGACCGCCGTCCGCGCTCGAGCCGCGTGCCCATCTCGGCCAAGGTCGTGGCCAACCTGCTGGAAACCGTCGGTGTCGAGCGTGTGCTCACGATGGACCTTCACGCCGACCAGATCCAGGGCTTCTTCGACATTCCGGTCGACAACATCTACGCCTCGCCGGTGCTGCTCGGCGACCTGCGCGCCAAGAACTACGAAGACCTGATCGTGGTTTCGCCCGACGTCGGCGGCGTGGTCCGTGCCCGCGCGCTGGCCAAGCAACTGAACTGCGACCTCGCCATCATCGACAAGCGCCGCCCGAAGGCCAACGTCAGCGAAGTCATGAACGTGATCGGCGAGATCGACGGCCGCAACTGCGTGATCATGGACGACATGATCGACACCGCCGGCACGCTGGTCAAAGCAGCCGAAGTGCTGAAAGAGCGCGGCGCCAAGAGCGTCTACGCCTACTGCACGCACCCGATCTTCTCGGGCCCGGCCATCGAGCGCATCACGCAGGGCTCGGCCCTCGACGAAGTGGTCGTGACCAACACCATCCCCCTTTCCGACGGCGCCAATGCCTGCGGAAAGATCCGCCAGCTCTCCGTGGCACCGCTGATCGCCGAAACGATCCAGCGCATTGCCAAGGGCGAGTCGGTGATGAGTTTGTTCTCGGATCAGGACAACCTGTTCTGACCGGGGCATGAAGCTGGCCTCCTTCGCAGGAGGCCTTTTTGAACCGGAGTCGCACTGGTCGCGGTGGACTCTCACAGGAGCTAGTTATGAAATTCGTCGCTTTTGAGCGCGCAAAGCAGGGCACGGGTGCGAGCCGCCGTCTCCGCATCACGGGCAAGACCCCCGGCATCGTCTACGGTGGCGACACCCAGCCGCAACTGATCGAGATCGATCACAACGCGCTGTGGCACGCCCTGAAGAAGGAAGCTTTCCACTCGAGCGTGCTCGAGATGGAACTCGGCGGCACGACCAGCAAGGTCCTGCTGCGCGACGTGCAGTACCACCCCTTCCGCCAGCTGGTGCAGCACATCGACTTCCAGCGCGTCGACGCCAAGACCCGCATGACCATGAAGGTGCCCGTGCACTTCAAGGGTGAAGAAGAATCCGAGGCCGTCAAGATCGACCTGAACCTGGTCAACCACGTGACGACCGAACTCGAACTGAACTGCCTGCCGAGCGATCTGCCCGAGTTCATCGAAGTCGACCTGTCGGGCCTGAAGAAGAACGGCACCGTCACGCTGAAGGACATCAAGCTGCCCAAGGGCGTGAAGTGGGTCAGCCACGGCAAGGTCAACCCGGTGCTGGCTTCGGCCGTGTCGCCGGCGGCTGAAGAAGTCGACGCTCCCGCCGAAGGCGCTGCCGATGCAGCAGCCGCCGCCGCACCGGCCGGCAAGGGTGGCAAGGCTCCGGCCGCCAAGACCCCCGCCGCAAAGACTGCCAAGAAGTAATCTTCTTTCGCATCCGTTGCTGCAGAAGGCCCGCCTCGTGCGGGCCTTCTGCTTTTTGGCGGCGGGATAATCAAGACCATGATCAAGTTGTTCGTCGGCCTCGGAAATCCGGGCCCTGAGTACGAAGCCACGCGGCACAACGCGGGCTTCTGGTGGATCGACGCCCTGGCGCGCGACTGGAAACTCAACCTCGTGCCCGAACGCGGCTACCACGGCCTCGCGGCGCGCGCCAACATCGGCGGGCAGAGCATCTGGCTGCTGGAGCCGCAGACCTTCATGAACCTGTCGGGCAAGTCGGTGGCGGCGCTGGCGCGCTTCTTCAAGATCGCGCCCGAGGAAATCCTGGTGGTGCACGACGAGCTCGACGTGGTGCCCGGCCAGGCCAAGCTCAAGTTCGGCGGCAGCCATGCCGGCCACAACGGCCTGCGCGACATTCACGCGCAGCTCGGCACCGGCGACTACTGGCGGCTGCGCCTGGGCATCGGCCACCCCGGCGTGAAGTCGGAGGTGGTCAACTGGGTGCTCAAGAAGCCGCTGAAGGAACAACGCGAGGCGATCGAAGACGCCATCGTCCGCACGCTGCACGCCACGCCCGCGCTGGTGGCGGGCGAGATGGAAAAGGCGACGCTGCTGATTCACACGAGCAAGCCACCGCGGCCCAAACCGCCGCGGAGGGAGCCCGGCGACGGGGGCACGCCTGCCGCCACCTAGCCGGCCATCGGAGCGCAGGAGGGAGAGAAATAAAAAATGAGAGAGAAAAGCAGAAGAAAAACGACAGCAGGCGCCGCAAGGATCGGCATCGCTATGTTTTCCATAGCGGCCTGCATCCATTCCACCGGCGCCTTGGCGCAAGGTGGAACCACCGCATGGCGCTGCGGCAACGCTTACTCGGACCAGCCATGCGAAGGCGGCAAGGCGGTGCGGGTGAACGACAGCCGGAGCGCGCAGGACCGCCGCGACGCCGACACGGGCACTCGCAGCGCAAGAACGCAGGCCGACCAGATGGAGCGCAGCAGGCTGTCGCTCGAAAAGGCAGCCTACGACCGCGACCAGCGGGCCGCCCGCGAGGCCCGCAGCGCGGCTCTCGCGGAACGGCGGCTCGCCCTGGCAGAGCAAAAGGAGCGGGACCGTGCCCGCACCCTGGCGGCCGAACCGCGCAAGGCCAGCGCGAGCTTCAAGGGCGCGGCGAGCGACCTGAATACGGCCGGCGACGCGCCAAAGAAGAAAAGGAAGCGGAAATCCGCCGGCTCAGACGCCGCCTGACGCGGCCGTCGTCACCTTGATCGCCGTGAGACGCTCGTACTTCTGAAGCAGCGTCTCGCGGCTTTCCACATGCTCTGGATTGACGGGAATGCACGCCACCGGGCAGATCTGCACGCATTGCGGCTCGTCGAAGTGGCCGACGCACTCGGTGCACTTGTGCGGGTCGATTTCGTAGAACGCCTCGCCCATGTAGATCGCGTCGTTCGGGCACTCGGGCTCGCAGACATCGCAGTTGATGCATTCGTCGGTGATCATGAGGGCCATCCCCCGATTATCGCGGGGCCGCGCAGGCCGGCCGCCTCTGAATGACAAAGGCCACATTCACGGCACATTTGTTGCAGGAGTCAGTTATGCTGCGCCCCGCCCCATGAGTCTGTTTCTATTCAAGCGCCTTGCCACGCTGATCGGCACGCTGATCGGTGCCTCGGTCATCGTTTTCCTCGTCCTCGAGATACTGCCCGGCAACGCCGCGCAGATGCTCATGGGCCCCGACGCCTCGCCCGAAGCGGTGGCGGCGCTGGCCACCAAGCTCGGCCTCGACCTGCCCGCGTGGACGCGCTACTGGCACTGGATCGGCGGCCTGCTCACCGGCAACCTGGGCGACAGCTACGCCTACAGCTCGCCGGTGCTCGACCTGATCCTCGAGCGCCTCGCGCTCACCATGCCGCTGGCGCTGCTGGCGATGTTCTTCACCACGGTCATCGCGCTGCTGGTGGGCGTGACGGCCGCGGCGCGCCACAACAAGCTCGGCGACGTCGGCCTGATGGGCATGGCCCAGGTCGGCATTGCGATTCCCAATTTCTGGTTCGCGATCCTGCTGATCCTCGTGTTCTCGGTGAAGCTGCAGTGGTTCTCCGCCGGCGGCTTCGAGGGCTGGGGCGACGGCTTCTTCTCGGGCATCAAGTCGCTGCTGCTGCCTGCCCTGTCGCTCGCGGTGGTGCAGGCCGCGATCCTCGCGCGCATCACACGCTCGGCGGTGCTGGAAGTGATGCGCGAAGACTTCGTGCGCACCGCGCGAGCCAAGGGCGTTTCGCAGCGCATGGTGCTCTGGACGCATGTGCTGCGCAACGCCATGATCCCGGTCATCACGGTGATGGGCATGCAGTTCTCCGAGCTGCTGGCCGGCACCATCGTGGTGGAGAACGTGTTCTATCTTCCCGGCTTGGGCCGGCTGATCTTCCAGGCCATCAGCAACCGCGACCTGATCGTGGTGCGCAACTGCGTGATGCTGCTCGCGGCCATGGTGGTCATCGTGAATTTCGTGGTCGACGTGCTCTACGCCGTCATCGACCCGCGCATCAAGGCCAGCGACATATGAGCAGCAGCATCACCGCCCCCAGCGCCGCCGCGCTCAAGGTGCCGGGCTTCTGGCGCCGCGCGCTGCATCACCGCAGCTTCGTGCTCGGCGGCGTCCTGACGCTGCTGTTGCTGCTTGCCGCCGCCGTCTCGCTGGTGTGGACGCCCTGGTCGCCCTACGACATGGACATGGCCAACAAGCTCAAGCCGCCGATGGCCTCGCACTGGCTGGGCACCGACACCTACGGGCGCGACGTGGCCTCGCTGCTGCTGGTGGGCGCGCGCGCATCCATCCTGGTGGGCATGATCGCGGTGGGCATCGGCCTGGTGGTGGGTACCGCGCTGGGCTTGCTCGCGGCCGCCAGGCGGGGATGGGTCGAGGAAGCCATCATGCGGCTCACCGACTTCTCGCTCGCCTTCCCGGCGATCCTGTCGGCCATCATGCTGACCGCCGTGTTCGGCGCGGGCATCGTGAACGCGATCATCGCGATCGGCATCTACAACATCCCGACCTTCGCGCGCATCACGCGCGCATCGGCCAACGCCATCTGGTCGCGCGAATACGTGGCCGCCGCCCGCGCCTGCGGCAAGGGCTCTTTTGCCATCACCATGCAGCATGTGCTGCCGAACATCTCGGCGGTGCTGATCGTGCAGATCACCATCCGCTTCGCCATCGCCATCCTGGCGGAAGCCGCGCTCTCGTACCTCGGTTTGGGCACGCAGCCGCCGCAGCCGTCATGGGGCCGCATGCTCAGCGAGGCCCAGACGATGATGTTCCAGTCGCCCCTGCTCGCGGTGTTCCCCGGCATGGCCATCGCATTCGCGGTGCTCGGCCTGAACCTGCTGGGCGACGGCCTGCGCGACCTGCTCGATCCACGGCTCGCACGGGCGAGGTAAGCAAGATGCCACTGCTTCAAGTCAAGGACCTGCACATCGAACTGCAGACGCAGCGCGGCCCCGCCGAGGCCGTGCGCGGCATCGACTTCACGCTGGAGCGCGGCGAGACGCTGGGCATCGTCGGCGAGTCGGGCTGCGGCAAGTCGATCACGGTGATGTCGCTCATGGGCCTGCTGCCGTCGACCGCCAGGGTCACGGGCAGCATCCGCTTCGACGGCACCGAACTGGTGGGCCGCGCCGAGAAAGACATGTGCCAGATCCGCGGCAACCGCATCGGCATGATCTTCCAGGAGCCGATGACGGCACTGAACCCGGTGCACACCATCGCACGCCAGGTCGGCGAGCCGCTGCGGCTGCACCGCGGCCTCTCGAAAGCCGATGCGCGCAGGGAAGTGCTCGCGCTGCTCGAACGCGTGGGCATTCCCGACGCGGCTTCGCGCCTCGATGCGTACCCGCACCAGTTCTCGGGCGGCCAGAGGCAGCGCATCGGCATCGCGATGGCATTGGCCTGCGGGCCCGACCTGCTGATTGCCGACGAGCCCACCACGGCGCTCGACGTGACCATCCAGAAGCAGATCCTGGAGCTGATCCAGAGCCTCGTGGCCGAGCGCGGCATGGCGCTGATACTGATCTCGCACGACCTCGGCGTGATCGCGCAGACGGTGTCGAAGATGCTCGTGATGTACGGCGGCAGCGTGGTCGAGAGCGGGCCGACCGAGGCCGTGTTTGCCCGCCGCGCCCACCCCTACACGCAGGGCCTGTTCGCCGCGCGCCCCGCCATCGGCGCGCCGCGCGGGCTGCGCCTTGCCACCATCAAGGGCAGCGTGCCCGAACTGGTAGACCTGCCGAAGGGCTGCCCGTTCGCCGGCCGCTGCAGCTACACGGTCGATGCCTGCCACACCACGCGGCCGCCCGCGACGATGCTGCCGCACGACCATGCGGTGCGTTGCATCCGGCTCGAAGAGATCGCGACCGAAGTCGCCGCCGCACCATGAGCCAGAAGACCGCTGTTCCACCGCTGCTGCAGGTCACCGACCTCGTGCGCCACTACGCGCTGCCGCGTGAAAAACTCTTCGGCCCGCCGCCGACAGCGAAGGCGCTCAACGGCGTGAGCTTCGACGTGCAGGCCGGCAAGAGCGTGGGCATCGTCGGTGAATCGGGCTCGGGCAAGTCGACCATCGCGCGCCTGGTGATGGCGCTGGACACGCCGACCTCCGGCAGCGTGCGCCTCGAAGGCCGCGACCTGCACACGCTGCCCAGGGCCGAGCTGCGCACGGCGCGGCGCGATTTCCAGATGGTGTTCCAGGACCCGTACGGCTCGCTCGATCCACGCCAGACCGTGGCGCGCATCGTCGCCGAGCCCCTCGAGGCGCTGGCGGAAACCAGCCGCACCGAGCAGCGCGAGCGCGCCTCGGAAGCACTCGCTGCCGTCGGCCTGCGCACCACCGACATGGACAAGTATCCGCACGAGTTCTCGGGCGGGCAGCGCCAGCGCATCGCCATTGCACGCGCGCTCATCACACGCCCCAAGCTCATCGTGGCCGACGAGCCGGTGAGCGCGCTCGACGTGTCGGTGCAGGCCCAGGTGCTCAACCTGATGCAGGACCTGCAGCAGCAGTTCGGCATCAGCTACCTGCTCATCAGCCACGACCTCGCGGTGGTCAACCACCTGTGCGATGACGTGTGCGTGGTGTGGAAAGGCAAGATCGTGGAGCAAGGCCCGCCCGCCCAGCTGTTCCGGCATGCGCAGCACCCCTACACGAGAACGCTGCTCGAAGCCGTGCCGCGCACGCCCACCGGCGGCACGCTGCTGCCGGCCTGAGGGAGCTGACACCGGCGTGTCGCCGGCCGTTCTTAGGATGAGTGGGTCATAAGCATCTGGTTGCGCGAAGGCCACCACCTCGCGGATGATGCTTGCCCCCTGTTCCGAGGACACCGCTTCATGCTCAAACGACGCACCCTGCTGGCCACCGGCGCCGCAGCCCTGACACCGCTGGCCCTGCCGACCATCGCGCTGGCGCAAAGAAGAAAAGACGCACTGGTGATCGGCCTCACGCTCGAGCCCACGGGGCTGGACCCCACGGCCAAGGCCGGTGCCGAGATTGCCGAGGTGGTGCTCTACACGGTGTTCGAAACGCTCACCAAGATCAACTCCGACGGCAGCGTTACGCCGCTGCTGGCAGACAGCTGGGAGGTTTCGCCCGACCTGAAGACCTACACCTTCAAGCTCAAGCGCGGCGTGAAGTTCCAGAACGGCGAGCCCTTCAACGCGCAGAGCGTGAAATTCTCGTTCGACCGCGCGGCCGCGGCCAACAGCACCAACAAGGACAAGCGCACCTTCACCAACATCGCGACGCAGGTGGTCGACGAGCACACGGTGGTGCTGATCAGCAAGGAGATCGAGCCCGACCTGCTGTTCCTGCTGGGCCAGGCTTCTGCCATCCTGGTCGAGCCCAAGAGCGTGGAGACCAACGCCACCAAACCCGTCGGCACCGGCCCCTACAGGCTCGACAACTGGGCCAAGGGCTCGAGCATCGTGCTGGCCAAGTGGGACGGCTGGCGCGGCGCCGAGACGGTGCAGATCCGCAAGGCCACCTTCCGGTTCATCTCCGAGCCGGCGGCGCAGACGGCCGCGCTGCTGTCGAACGACATCGACCTGTTCCCGCACGCCTCGGTGTCGCGCAGCCTGTCGCAGTTCCAGAACGACAAGCGCTTCCAGATCGTGTTCAACGCTTCGCTCGGCAAGACCATCCTGGCAATCAACAACAAGCGCAAGCCGCTGGACGACGTGCGCGTGCGCCGCGCCATCTCGGCGGCCATCGACCGCAAGGCCGTGATCGATGCCGCCGTGGACGGCCGCGGCATTCCCATCGGCAGCCACTACGTGCCGGGCCTGCCCGGCTATGTGGACACCACCGGCGTGAACCCGTACGACATCGAGAAGGCAAAAAAGCTGCTGGCCGAGGCCGGCGTGAAGACGCCGCTGGAGCTCGAACTGGTGCTGCCGCCCCCGCCCTATGCGCGCCAGGGCGGCGAGCTGATTGCCGCGCAGCTGGCCAAGATCGGCATCGTCGCGAAGATCCAGAACGTCGAGTGGGCGCAGTGGATCAGTGGCACCTACGGCAACAAGAACTACGACCTCTCCCTGATCCTGCATGTCGAGCCCTTCGACCTGGTGAACTACACCAAGCCGGAGTACTACTGGGGCTACCAGTCGGCAAAGTTCAACGAGGTGTTCGACAAGGCCCGCAATGCGGCGCGCCCCGCCGACCGCCTGCACTACCTCGGCGACGCGCAGCGGCTGCTGGCGGAAGACGCGGCCAACGTGTTCCTGTTCCAGCCTCAGTTCATCACCATCGCCGGGCGCAACCTGCGCGGGCTGTGGAAGGACGCGCCGATCTTCGTGAACGACATCGCGGCAATGTCCTGGGCCTGAGCCAGGCGGTCCGCGGCCTACGGGAACGTCCCGAGGAAAAACCGCCCCGCGGGCCGCTCGGCGGCGCTCCCGCTGCGAGAGAATGACCGGTTGCGCACGTGGCATCTTTCGTGCTGCGTGTCGTGTCTTTGCGGCGTCGCGCCTCCCTTCGGGGCACGGCGCACGCCGAAGCAGTCATTCGAACCTGGCTTGTTTTTCCGGAGATCACACGTATGTTGAACCGCCGCACCCTCCTCACCACCGCCGGCGCCACCGTTGCGCTGGCCACCCCGCTCGCCGGCATGGCGCAGGGCAGGAAGGACGCCATCGTGATCGGCATGGCGCTCGAGCCGCCGGGCCTGGACCCCACCAGCGGCGCCGCCGCCGCCATCGCGGAAGTTGTGCAGTACAACATCCTGGAAACGCTCACCAAGATCAACGCCGACGGCAGCGTCACGCCGCTGCTGGCCGACAGCTGGGAAGTCTCGCCCGACCTGAAGACCTACACCTTCAAGCTCAAGCGCGGCGTGAAGTACCAGAACGGCGAGCCCTTCAACGCGGCCACGGTCAAGTTCTCGTTCGACCGCGCCGGCAGCGAGAAAAGCACCAACAAGGACAAGCGCACCTTCGCCAACCTGAGCACCCAGGTGGTCGACGACTACACCGTGGTGGTCATCAACAAGGAAATCGACCCCGACCTGCCCTTCGTGCTGGGCCAGGCCACGGCCGTGATCGTGGAGCCCAAGAGCGCCGAGGGCAATGCCACCAAGCCGGTCGGCACCGGCCCCTACAAGCTCGACAACTGGGCCAAGGGCTCGTCGATCACGCTGAGCAAGTGGGAGGGCTTCCGCAGCCCCGCCACCGCCAAGATCAACAAGGTCACCTTCCGCTTCATCTCGGACACCGCGGCGCAGGCCGCGGCGGTACTGTCGGGCGACATCGACGTGTTCCCGCGCATCGGCACGCGCGTGGTGCCGCAGTTCAAGATGAACCCGCAGTTCCAGGTGATCCTGGCCGGCTCGCGCGCCAAGACCATCCTGTCGATCAACAACCGCAAGAAGCCGCTGGACGACGTGCGCGTGCGCCGCGCCATCCTCGCGGCCATCGACCGCAAGGCCGTGATCGAAGGCGCCGCGGACGGCTTCGGCGTGCCCATCGGCAGCCACTACGTGCCGGGCGCGGCGGGCTATGTCGACACCACCGCCATCAACCCCTTCGACATCGAGAAGGCCAAGAAGCTGCTGGCCGAAGCCGGCGTCAAGACGCCGCTCGAACTCAAGATGACGCTGCCCCCGCCGCCCTACGCGCGCCAGGGCGGCGAGGTGATCGTGGCCCAGTTGGCCAAGATCGGCATCGTGGTGAAGGTGCAGAACGTCGAGTGGGCGCAGTGGCTCAGCGGCACCTACGGCAACAAGGACTACGACCTGTCGATCGTGTCGCACGTGGAGCCCTTCGACCTCGGCAACTACGCCAAGTCGGACTACTACTGGGGCTACCAGTCGAAGGCCTTCGACACGCTGTTCGACAAGATCAAGACCACCGCCAACACCGCGGAGCGCAACAAGCTGCTCGGCGACGCGCAGAAGATGCTGGCCACCGACGCGGCCAACGGCTTCCTCTACCAGCCGCAGTTTCCGACCGTGGCGAAGAAGAACGTCAAGGGCATCTGGAAGGAAAACCCGATCTTCGTGAACGACCTGTCGGCGCTGTCGTGGGGCTGAGCGACCTGACCGCGCAGGAGCTTGCCGCGGCCTACCGCGACCGCAAGCTCTCGCCGGTGGAGGTAACGCAGGCCGTCATTGCGCACATCGAGCGCTGGGAGCCGCACCTGCAGGCCACCTGGCTTTTCAGGCCCGAGGCCGCGCTCGAGCAGGCGCGCGCATCGGAGGCGCGTTGGCAGCGCGGCGACGCACGCGGCCCGCTCGACGGCGTGCCGGCGACCATCAAGGAGAACATCGCCACGCGCGGCGACCCGATGCCGGCCGGCACCGCGGCCGTCGACCTCAGGCCCGCCGCCGCCGACGCGCCACCGGCCGCGCGCCTGAAGGAAGCGGGCGCGGTGATCGTGAGCAAGACCACCATGCCGGACTACGGCATGCTGTCTTCGGGCCTGTCGAGCTTCCACACGCTGGCGCGCAATCCGTGGGACCTGCGGCTCACGCCGGGCGGCTCCAGCGCGGGCGCGGGTGCCGCGGCGGCTGCCGGCTACGGCCCTCTGCACCTGGGCACCGACATCGGCGGCTCGCTGCGCCTGCCCGCGAGCTGGTGCGGCATCTTCACGCTCAAGCCCAGCCTGGGCCGCATTCCGATCGACCCACCCTACATGGGCCGCGCGGCGGGCCCGATGACGCGCACCGTGGGCGACGCCGCGCTGATGATGCAGGCGCTGGCCAGGCCCGACACGCGCGACAGCATGAGCCTGCCGGCGCAGGACATCGACTGGGCCGCCTTCGACGTGTCGCCCGACCATCTGCGCGGACTGCGCATCGGGCTGCTGCTCGACGCGGGCTGCGGACTGGCGGTCGAGCCCGAGATCCAGGCAGCGGTCGAGCAGGCCGCACGCCTGCTGGAAAAGGCAGGCGCCATCATCGAACCGATGCAGCCTTTCATGTCGCAGGCGATGCTCGATGGCATGGACCACCTGTGGCGCATGCGCTCGCTGGTGGACATGAAGGGGCTGCGCGCCGACCAGCGCGCGAAGGTGCTGCCCTACATCCGCGAATGGGCCGAGAGCGCGGCGGAGTTCAGCGGCGAGCATGTGTTCCGCAGCTTCAGCCAGTTCCACGCAACGCGCGTGGCCGCCGTCAGCGCATGCGCGCGCTTCGACTACGTGATCTCGCCGGTGTCGCCGAACATGCCGGCGGCCGCGGAAGCGCCCTCGCCCACCAACGATCCGCTGCGTGCCCTGGAGCACATCGGCTTCACGGTGCCGTTCAACATGTCGGAGCAGCCGGCTTCGTCGATGAACTGCGGCTACTCGGCCTCGGGCTTGCCGATCGGCCTGCAGATCGCGGGGCAGCGCTTCGACGATCTCGGCGTGCTTCGCGTTTCGCGCGCCTTCGAGCAGATCCGCGAATTGCAGCGGCCCTGGCCCGAGGTGCCGCGGGCAGGCAGCTGAAGCCTTCAGAAACTGGCGAACCTGCCGATAAGGAAGAGTGCCCGGATACCGGGCGTCTTCTTTTTCGACAGGAGCCTGGATTGATCGTCACCCCGACCGCTGTCAGCCCCCTGGTGACGTCCAGCGCCACCACCGCATGGCGCACCACCAGCCAGCCGGTCCCCGTCGACACCGCGGCAACGGCCACGCCCGCCGTTTCCGTGAGCCTCGGGCAGTCGGCCACGCCGGCCGATGCGCGGACCTATGCAATATCGGGCCGAACGGCCGCCGCACCCACCTGGGAGCGGCAGCCCGACGACGCGATCTCCTCGCTGATGGCGGGCAACCTCGTTCATGGCCCGAGCGGCACGCGGTTCAACGGATTGGGCGCCGCGATGCTCAAGCGCTTCGGCGCGGACGCCGGCGACTTCTCCCAGTCGCTGACGCTGGCGGCGCAAGGCACGAGCGCCTCGGCGCCGCATACCGACGCCGACAACCAGATCAAGCTGTCGATCCGCATGGCCAGCGGTGCCACCGTCGAACTGGGCCTGGGCAGCCAGGACGACGGCATGGCGGTGCAGATCAAGGTCTCCGGCGGCGAACTCACCGAGGCCGAGCGCAAGGCGCTGGTGCAGCTCTCGGATGCCTTCCAGGAAGCCATCGACGGCCTGGGCGCCTTTCCGCCGCGCATGGCGCTCGGCGGCCTCATGAAGTTCGACCCGGCGGTTCTGTCGTCGATCGACTTCAAGGCCGGCATCGAGGCCGATGGCAAGGGCGCCATCAACACCCTCGAGTTCCATGCCGACGCGAAGTCGCGGTCGGTGAACGCCTCCGGTCCGTCGGGCGCGGTGAAGGTCGACGTCGACCTCTCGAATCCGGCCATCCTCGGAGACGCCACCCAGCAGGCGCAGGCCATGGCGCGCTACCTGCAACAGGTCGATGCCGCCGGCAGCCGGGGCCGGGGCGACAAGGCGCTCGTGTCGATGTTCAAGGACGCGTTCTCGCAGATGAACAGCGACTACGGCGTGACGCCACCCGTCGCGGGCCGCGAGGCGCCGGGCGTGATCGCGCTGAACGCGGGCGACCACAGCCTGCTCAGCGGCCTGGCCGACTTCAATGCGTCAATGGTGCAGCCCCCGGTTTCATCGAATCCGATGCGGCCGGAGGAAGTCGACACCTTCTCGTACAAGCTCTCGCAGAGCACCACCGTGACGGGCAAGGACCCGCGCAATCGCAACATCCACCAGGACCAGCAGGCGCAACTGAGCGCAAGCTTCCACCGGCCGTTGACGCCGGAGGTGTCGCTCCTGCTCACGGCTTCGAAGGAATCGCAGTTCTACGAATACGTGCGGATCGACGACCAGGCCAGGGCGTCCGCCGACATCACCTACGAGGACGGCAAGCGCATCGGCGCGACGGTCGAGCAGTCCGCGAGCGAGTCGATCCGCGTCCAGCGCTACCTCATGGGCAAGCTGGCGTCCGACACCACGACCCCGCTCGAGCGCAAGCGTGTCTCGGAGGTGAGCCTGTTGCTGTCGAGCGTCGAGAAGGCGGAAAGGTCGCACGAGCCCGAGGATGCGCGCCGCCGCGACCAGGCGCTCGCGGTGGCTGCGTCGCTGGCCGTCCTGCCGGACAGGCCGGGCGCGCTGCCGCGAGGCTACGGCGAGACCGTGTATCGCCCGCAGCCGGCGGGCTGAACTCCGGCGGCGGGGCAGTACGGATCGGCGAGAGGCGAAGCCGGATAAGCTCGCCGTACGCCACCCATCCTTGGCGCTCTTGCCATGCCCTCCCGCAAAGACTCCAGCGCCCCGGCCCCCGCACCGCCTGAGGGCGCCCCCATGCAGGACCCACAGCTGCTGCGCCGCCTGCTGCGCGCGAAAGACCGCATGGACGCCGCATCGCACGAGGCCTGGCCGGTGCTGCGGCTGGCCGCGGTGAGCGGTGTTTCCGAAGCCCATTTCGCGCGTTCGTTCAAGCTGGCCTTCGGCATGCCGCCGCACCGCTACCTGCTGACGCGCCGCATCGAGCGGGCGACGGCGATGCTGCGCGACACCGACCTGTCGATCACCGAGATCGCCTTCGCCACCGGCTGGGAAAGCCTGGGCACCTTCGGGCGCACCTTCCGCGACGTGGCGGGCGAAAGCCCCGGCACGCTTCGCCCCCGCCTGCAGGCCGCGGCGCGGCAGCTCGAGCACATGCCGGCCTGTGTGCTCAAGGCCGCGCAGCGGCCCGATCTGACCGAAGCAGTTTCGGAGAAGCGCCGCCGCACGGCAGCCGGTACAAAACGGCTTTCAACCAAGGAGACGCGATGAGCCAAGGTATCGGTGTGGTGGGTTTGTATGTGGACGACCAGGACGAAGCGCTGGCGTTCTATGTGGAGAAGCTCGGATTCCGCGTCCACGCGGACGTGCGCAACGGCGCCTATCGGTGGCTCACGGTGAAGCATCCTGAGCAGCCGTCGTTCGAGCTGGGCCTGTTCACTCCCGGGCCGCCGGTACACGACGAGGCGACCGCACAGACGCTGCGCGCCATGGTGGCCAAGGGCGCGATGCCGCCGCTGGTGCTGAACGTGGCCGACTGCCGCGCGGCCTGCGAGCGGATGCGCAAGCTGGGTGTGGAGTTCACGCAGGAGCCCATGGAACGCTACGACAGCGTGGACGCGGGCTTTCGCGACCCCGCGGGCAACGGCTGGAAGATGATCCAGGCGCGAGTGAACTCGGCATAGGGGACACGCGCATGGGCATGTCGACTGCGGCATCCAGGCCTCGGCGCCGCAAGCCCGGGCGCGTCGCCGCAGCAGCCGTCCTGCTCGCGATCGCCGCCGGCTTCGTATTCACGGCCGCGATCGACATGAAGAACCCGGTGTTCCTCGTCCGGTTTCTGTTCACGCCAAGATCGGAAGTAGAGGCGCTGTACGACACCCGCATGATCGCCGCGTCTTCGCAACCACGCCCGATTGCCGAGCAGTTGCAGCCTCTTGCCAAGACCGTACCTTGGAAGGGCAACAACATGGACATCGTGAGCGTGCTGCGGGCGACCCGGACCAATGCGTTCCTCGTGATGTGCCGCGGAACCCTGGTGAACGAGTGGTACAGCGAGCCCGGCAAGAAGACGGCGCGCGAGTCCTCGTGGTCCATCGCCAAGTCCGTCTTGAGCCTTCTCGTCGGGCAGTTGATCGCCGAGGGCAAGCTGTCCGAAGACACGAAGCTGGTGGCGGTGCTGCCCGAGTTCGCCGCCGGCGGCAAGTTCGATGAGATCACCGTGCGCGACCTGCTCGACATGAAGAGCGGCATCGACGTGACCGAGGACTACGCCGAATACAAGCCATTCACCGGTGTCGCCGGCATGCAGATCACCACCGACCTTCGCGCCTATGTGATGAAGCACCGCACGCTCGCCTTCGCGCCTGGAAGCCGGTCGTCGTACCGCAGCATCGACGCGCAGTACCTGTCGATGATGGTGGCGCGGATAGAAGGCGAGCCCATTGCGAAGGTGCTCGAGCGCCGGCTGTGGCAGCCGCTCGGCGCGCAGGACGAGGCGAGCTGGAACCTCGATCACGCAGGCGGCATCGAGCGCGGCTTCGGCAACCTGAACGCCACGCCGCGCGATTTCGCCAAGCTCGGCCTGCTCGCGCTCGCGGGCGGCAAGGTCGGCGGGCGCACATTGGTCTCTCCCGCATGGATGGCCCGCATCACCACACCCGTGGCCGAGGCGGAGCCCGGCTGGATGTACGCGGCGCTGTGGTGGCACCCGCCCGGCCACGAAAAGAATCGCGACTACAGCGCGATCGGCGTCTACGGCCAATACGTCTACGTCAACCCCGCACGCTACACCGTCGTGGTGAAGCTCAGCGACTACGGCTCGCAGCAGGACGAGGCGGAAACGATCGACGTGTTTCGCGCCGTGGCCGAAGAGTGCCACTGAGCCCGGTGCGAGTCGGGTGTGGGGCCGGCCTCAGACCGCCGCGCTGCCGCCCTTCTGGAGCTGCCTCTCGATGGCGCCCTTGTCGAGGATCGACAGCACCTCCACGATCTTCGCGTCCTTGAATTCGTAGAACACGTTCTCGGCAAACGAGACGGTTCTTCCGTTCACCGGCAAGCCGAGAAAACTGCCCTTCGGCGCGCAGTCGAACTGCAGCCGGCTGGCCACGCGGGGCGGCTCGGCAACGAGCAGCTCTATGCGAAAGAAGAGATCCGGAATCGCTGCGTAGTCCTGCTCCAGCATTTCGCGGTAGCCCGACAGTCCGAGCAGCCGGCCGTTGTGCTTCACCTCGTCGTGAACGAAGCGGCCCAGGCTCGGCCAGTCCTTTGCGTTGAGGCAGGCGATGTAGCTGCGGTAGACACTGGAAAGGTCGGTAGTGGTCATGGCTGCGGCTGCTCCTTGGCGTGAACAATAGCGTCTCACACGAGGTGGGAAGCCAGCAGCTCGCGGGCCTTGCTGACGAACGCGGTCTCTCCCCGCCGCGCCGGCAGGAACTGGAACGCCACCTTCGGCAGTGCCGGCAGCCCGTGCGGCGTCGGCAGACGCGCCACGCCCTCGCTGATCGCGGATTCGTTGAGGCAGGCCACGCCCAGCCCCGCGGCCAGCGCCGACTGCAGCCCGGCCACGCCCGAAGCCACGTGCGCGAGCGAGTAAGCCACGCGCCGCCGACGCAGCAGCGCGACGGTGAACTGGTGCAGCGAGCAGGTGTCGGGCAGCACCAGCAGCCGCACCGGCTCGCCGCGCACGAGGCGCATGCCCGATGCGCCGAGCCACGCCAGCGACTCGCGCCGCAGCACCGGCGCGCGCGGCTGCACAGCGGACACGCCGGCGATGTTCATCCCGAGGCCCACGTCGAAATCTCCTCGTGCATAGGCCGCACGCAGGTCGTCGCTTTTCAGGATGCTCACGTGCAGCCGCACGCGCGGGTAGCTTTCGCCGAGCCGCCCCAGCAGCCGCGTGAGGTCCGCGGGGCGGAAGTAATCGGTGACGGCCAGTCGAAGCTCGCCCTGCAGCACTTCGCCATGCAGGTCGCGGAACGCCTCGTCGCTCAGCGCCAGGATGCGCCGCGCGTGGGCCAGCAGGCGGATGCCTGCCTCCGTGGGCGACACGCCGGCCTTGCTGCGCGTGAGCAGCGATTGCCCTGCACGTTCCTCCAGCTTGCGAATCTGCTCGCTGACCGAAGACTGGGAGAGAAACACGCGCGGCGCGGCCGCGGTGAGACTGCCCGCGTCGATCACCGCGGCGAAGGTGCGTAGCTGCTCGAGGTCGAAGCCTTGCATGGTCAATCCATCCGTTTATCCGATTGAAGACATCATATCTTCCCGCTTTTTCGATGATGAGAGGGCGCCCACAATCACCCCATCGACCCACCATTCACCAAGGAGCCAGCCATGCCCCACATCGTCGTCCACCTCTCCGGCGAACCCGACGCCGCCCTCACCCGCAAGACCGTCGACACGGTCGCCGAACTGACGCAGAGCGTGCTCGGCAAGCAGTTGCCGGTCATCGCCGTCACGGTGCAGTACATCGCCGCTGACGCCTGGTTCATCGGCGGCCAGTCGCTGGCTTCGCTGGGCAAGTCGGCCTTTCACCTGGACATCAGCGTCACCGACGAGACCAACACCAAGGCCGAGAAGGCGCGCTACCTGCGCGAGGTGCATGCGGCCATGGCGAAGATCCGGCCCGACCTGCACGAGGTGTCGTACATCCACGTGATCGACGCGCGCGCCGCGGCCTACGGCTATGGCGGTCAGACGCAGGAGTACCGGCACCAGCAGGCCGGCGTCTGAGTCGTTGAAGCATCCCCGGGGGCATGGCACCATGCCGCCATGCCCTCCGGAAAATCCCTCGCCGACAGCCTCGGCAACCCGCTCACCCTCGACGACTCGGCCAGCCTGCCGCTGATCGACGACTTCGTCATGGGCTTCATCTCGACCGAGGCCCGCGCCGTCAACCTGCTGGCGGCAGCCGACGCCGACCCGAGCCCCATCGTGCAGGCCTACTGCGCCACGCTGCACCTGTTCGCGGAATCGCGCGAGGCCGTGGCCAACGCGCGGCCCTTCCTCGACAAGGCGCTGGCCGGCGCCGCGCGCGCCACGCCGCGCGAGCGGCGCTACATCGCGGCCATCGAGGCATGGGCGCAGGGCGACATCGCCCGCGCCATCGCGCTTCATGCGGAGCAGGCGCGCGAGTATCCGCGCGACCTGGTGTCGGTCAAGCTCGGCCAGTACCACTGCTTCAACACCGGCGACTGCCCCGGCATGCTGCGGCTGGCGCTGGCCGTGCTGCCGCATGCGGCGGACGTGCCCTATGTGCACGGCATGGCCGCCTTCGGCTACGAGCAGTGCCATCTGATGCGCGAGGCCGAAGCCAGTGCGCGCCAGGCCATCGGCATGTGCCGCAAGGAGCCGTGGGCGCACCACGCGCTGGCGCACGTGATGCTCACCGAAGGCCGGCTCGCCGAGGGGCTGGCCTTCATGAAGAGCGTGAGCGACACATGGACCGGGCTCAACTCGTTCATGGTCACGCACAACTGGTGGCACGTGGCGCTGTTCCTGATCGACCTGGGCCATGACGCCGAGGCGCTCGCGGTGTACGACCAGCACGCCTGGGGCGTGGTCAAGGACTACTCGCAGGACCAGATCGGTGCGGTCTCGCTGCTGGCCCGGCTGGAGCTTGCGGGCATCGATGTCGGCATGCGATGGAACGACGTGGCGGGCTACCTGCTGCAGCGCCAGGCCGACCATGTGCTGCCTTTTCTCGACCTGCAGTACCTCTACGGCCTTGCGCGTGCCGGCAGGCCCGAGGCCGATGCGCTGCTGCGCAACATCGAGGCCTTTGCGCCCAACGCGCCGCTCTCGACGCGCGCCGCCTGGCAGCGCGTGTGCGTGCCGGCCGCGCACGGGCTGGTGGCGCATGCGCGCGGCGATCTCGCGGGCGCCATCGAAGGGCTGGGCACGGCGCTGCCACGCATGATCGAGATCGGCGGCAGCCATGCGCAGCGCGACCTGTTCGAGCAGCTCTACCTTGCCGCGCTGGTGCGCACCGGCACGGAGGCTTCGCTGACGGGGGCGCAGGGCATCCTGCAGCAGCAGCTCAACGGCCAGCCCGAGTCGCTGCGCCTGCGCCGGCAGACGGCCGCTGTCTACGAGCGGCTGGGGCTGGGCCAGCTCTTGCGGGGCTGAGCGGGCGGGGGGACGCTCAGTCCTTGTTCTTCAGGTGCCGCGTCTGGTCGTAGGTCGGCTGCGGCGGCAGGTCGGCCAGATGCCGCGTGTCGGCCCAGTCGACGATCTCGATCTCTTCGGGCCTTGCGGGGTCGGCGATGCGGATGCGGTTGAAGCCCGCGTTGGGAATCTCGCTGCGGCGCGGTCCGCTCAGGCTCAGGCCGCGCGCGGTGCGCCACACCATGTCGAGCACGCCGCCGTGGGTGACGACGATCAGGTACCGGCCCTTGTGCGCGGCGGCGATGTTGCCCAGCGCCGCGATGATGCGGGTGTGGAACTCGCGCGGCGTTTCGCCCTCGGGCATGGCGTGGTCCTCGCGGAACTCCAGCCACTCCTCCCAGGCGCGCGGATGCTGGCTCTGGATCTCGTCGGAACGCATGCCCTCGGCCACGCCGAAGAACTGCTCGCGCAACGCCGCCGAGGTGACCACCGGCAGCGACAGCTGCTGCGCGCCCGGTGCCGCGGTCTGCTGCGCGCGCATCAGGTCGCTGCTCAGGATGTGCTGCACCGCGGTTTCGCTGGCCAGCCGCAGGCCGAGGCGGCGGGCCTGCTCATGGCCGATGTCGTTGAGCGGGACGTCGGCATGGCCCTGGAAGCGCAGTTCGCGGTTCCAGGCGGTCTCGCCGTGGCGGATGAGGATCAGGTCGGTGGTGGAGTCGGGTTTGGGCGTGGGCATTGCGCCCATTTTCCACGCTGGGCGTGACGGCTCAGGCGTTTGCCGCGACCAGCTGTTGCAAGGCCGCCACCGCAGCGGCGGGCGAGGCCGTGCCCAGTCGCATGGGCGACGGCGTGAGCAGCGCCAGCACCCAGCCGATGATGCAGCCGCCGACGATGGCGCAAACCACCACCACGGCCGTGTACGGCACCGCCTTGTCGGGCGGGCAGCGCATGAGCACCGGCAGGCCGGTGTAGAGCAGGTAGATGCCGTAGAGCGCCGCGAGCGCGCCGATGATCGACAGCGAAGGCAGCAGGCTGAAGACCCCGCCCACGAAGGCCGCGGTGCTGGCATAGGCCGACAGCTTGAGCGCGCCGATCTGGCTCCGCGTGCCCTCGAAGGTCGGCGCCATCGCGTCGATGATGAGCGCGAGCACGAACACCATCACCAGCGACAGCACATAGCCCACGACCATGTGCGCGAGCCCGGAGACGATCGGCACGCGGAAGCTGATGCCGAAGGCGCCGACGCCGATGAGCGAAAGGCCGATGAAGCTCGCCACCGCCGGTATCAGCGCGAGGATCATCACGTAGTTCCTGTAGAGCGACGCCGGGTCGGCCGGCTCGGCATCGATCACCGGCCAGGTCGCCTTGGGCTTGAGCAGGATGGACTGCACGCGTTCGACCAGATTCATTTTTCGGAGTCCTTCGACATGTGCCGCAAAGTATGTCGACCGGAGGCTGCCGTGGCTGCTGGCCATGAAGCCTATGACGTTACGCCGGTGGCCGCGATCGCGCAGAATCCATGCATGCCAAATCTAGTCCTGCTGCCCGGCCTCGCCTGCGACGAGCGCATCTGGGAAGCCCAGATCCCCGCCCTTCCCTCCGTCTTCGACACCCGCGTGAGCGATGCCCAGCGGCACAACGGCACCATCGAGGGCATGGCCGCCGCGGTGCTGCGCGACAACCACGGCCCGCTGGTGCTGTGCGGCGCGTCGATGGGCGGCATGGTCGCGATGGAAGCGGCCCGCCAGGCGCCCGAGCGCATCGCCGGGCTCGCCCTGCTGGGCACCAGCGCGCGGCCCGAGACGCCCGAGATGTTCACGCTGCGCGAAGGCGCCATCGAGTACTTCGAGCGCGGCGAGTTGCGCGACGTGATCGAGCCGAACGTCTACTTCGCCTTCCACCCCGCGCAGGCGGCCGATGAAGTGCTGGTGCGGCGCTACCTCGACATCGTGCTGGGCGCGGGCGCGCAGCAGCTCATCAGCCAGAACCGCGCCGTGATGCGGCGGCCCGACGCGCGGCAGCACCTGGGCTCGGTGCGTGCGCCGGTGCTGCTGATGTGCGGCGACGACGACAAGCTCGCGCCGCCTGAGTGCACCCGTGAGATGGCCGCGCTGCTGCCGCAGGCCGAGGTGGTGTGGGTGCCCGCCTGCGGCCACATGCTGACGATGGAGAAGCCGGAACTCGTCAACGCCGCATTGAACGGCTGGCTCGCGAAGCACTTCGGCTGAGCCTCGCGGCCGCTCTCGTGGCGATCGCCGACGGCGGGTGTGAGCGCTTCCGAGCGCGCCCTGGGGTCAGGCCGACGACCGCACCGCGATACCTTCGGACTGCAGCCGCTCGCGGATGCGGCGCGCGAAAGCCAGCGCATGGGCGCCGTCGCCATGCAGGCACACGGTCTGTGCGTTAACGGGCACGACGCTGCCGTCGATGGCCGTCACGCGGCGGTCCCGCGCCATCGAGAGCGTCTGCGCGATCGCGCGCTCTTCGCTGTCGATGAGCGCGCCGGGCTGGCTGCGCGGCACGAGGCTGCCGTCGGGCATGTAGCCACGATCCGCGAACACCTCCTCGACGGGCACCAGGCCGGCACTGCGGGCGGCGTCGATCATGCGGCTGCCCGCGAGGCCGAAGAACCTGAGCGTGGGGTCGAAGCGGCGCACCGCCTCGCACAGCGCGTCGGCGAGCTCCGGTTCCTTCGCGGCCTGGTTGTAGAGCTGGCCGTGGGCCTTCACGTGCGACAGCCTGCCGCCCTCCGCCTTCACGATGGCCGCCAGCGCGCCGATCTGGTAGAGCACGTTGGCCACGATCTCGTCGGGCGGCAGGTGCATGGTGCTGCGGCCGAAGTTCTCGCGGTCCGGAAAGCTGGGGTGCGCGCCGATGGCCACGCCGTGGCGCATGGCCCAGCGCACGCACTGCTGCATGGTCTTGGCGTCGCCGGCGTGCCAGCCGCAGGCGATGTTGGCGGAGCTCACCAGCGCGAGCAGTTCTTCGTCGCTGCCGGCGCCTTCGCCGAGGTCTGCGTTGAGGTCGATGTGCATGGGGCGTTTCCTTTGCGGAAAGTCTATGCCCTGCCCGGCCAGCATGTAGCGGCCAACCCCTGCGCCACCTGCGCAAGATAGCGCTGCTGCTGCGCCCATGCGGCCAGCGCCTGCGGCTGGTCGACCTGCACCAGCCGCAGCATGCCGTTCAGCGGCGCCTGCGCCAGCTTCCAAAGGTCGGCGCGGATCACCACGCCGATGCGCGGGTAGCCGCCGGTGGTCTGCGCATCGCCCATCAGGATGATCGGCTGGCCCGACGGCGGCACCTGCACCGTGCCGGGGATGACGCCCGACGACAGCATGTCGCCGCCGCGCTTGCGCTTGAGCTCGGCGCCCGCGAGCCGGCTGCCCATGCGGTTGCTCTGCGGCGTGATGCGCCACCGCTCCCCCCACAGCAGTTCGCGCGCGGCCAGGGTGAACTGCTCGAACTCGGGGCCGGGCAGCACGCGCAGGGCGATCGCGCCGTCGGCTTCCGTGGGGCCCCAGTCCGGCCCGCGCACGCCGAAGGGGCGGCGGGCGAGCTGTGCGGCGTCGAGCCTGGGCGTGCCCAGCGGCAGGCGGTCGCCCTTGCGCAGCGGGCGCCCATGGTGGCCGCCGAAGCCGGCCTTCAGGTCGGTGCTGCGCGAGCCCAGGATCTGCGGCACGTCGATGCCGCCCGCCACCGCGAGCCAGCTGCGCAGCCCGGCTTTCGCCGCGCCAGGCGAGTTCGCGCCGGAGAGCTTCAGGACCTGGCCGGCCGCCACCGGCACGCTCCAGCAGGCGCGCAGCGGCACGCCGTCGAGCCTGGCCGTGAAGTCGTCGCCGGTCAGCGCGATGCGCGTGGCGGCTTCGAAGCGAAGCTCGCAGCCGCCCATGGTGAGTTCGAGGCCCGCGGCGCCGTCGGCGTTGCCCACGAGCCGGTTGGCCAGCGTGAGCGACAGCACGTCGAGCGCGCCGCCGGGGCAGATGCCGAGCTGGCGATGGCCGTGCCGCCCCAGGTCTTGCACCGACGCAAGCAAGCCGGGTTTCTGGACGACGATCATGCCTGCACGCTTTCCGCGACGAAGCGCACGCGGTCGCCGGGGCGCAGCAGCGTGGGCGGTGCGGCCTTGGGGTCGAACAGCTCGAGCGGGGTACGCCCGATCAGTTGCCAGCCGCCGGGCGAGGCCAGCGGGTAGATGCCGGTCTGCTCGCCGCCGATGCCGACCGAACGCGCGGGCACCGCGGTGCGCGGCTCCGCCCGGCGCGGCGTGGCGAGTTCGGGTGGCAGGCCGCCCATGAAGGCGAAGCCCGGCAGGAAGCCGAGCAGGTACACGACGTATTCGCCCGCGCTGTGGCGCCGCACCACCTCGGCCGGCGTGAAGCCGGTGTGCGCCGCGACGTCGGCCAGGTCGGGCCCGTGCTCTCCGCCGTAGGCCACCGGGATCTCGACCAGCCGGCCCAGGGCGCCGCCGGACGGCAGCTTCGGCCAGGCTTCGAGCACGTGGGCCGTGAGGGTGTCGAGATCGATCGCGGTCGGGTCGAAGGTCAGCGTGAGGTTGTTCATGCCCGGCAGCGTCTCGCCGACGCCCGGCCATTGGCGCGCACGCTCGGCGAGCGCCCAGATGCGCTGCTGCTGCGCCAGCGTGGCGGGCGCCGGCAGCTCGCACAAGAGCGCTGCATCGCCCAGGAGATGCAGCCGGGGCGGCGGGGTGCCGCTCATCGAGGCTTATTCACGGCCGAGGCTGCGAACCTTGGCGGCGAGTTGCTGCTCCACGTTGGGAGAGACGAACTTGTGGACCTCGCCGCCGAGCATGGCGATCTCGCGCACGAAGGTGCTGGAGATGAACTGGTACTTGTCGCTGGGGGTCAGGAACACGGTCTCGACGTCGGGCATCAGCGAACGGTTCATGCCCGCGAGCTGGAACTCGTAGTCGAAGTCGGTCACGGCGCGCAGGCCGCGCACCATGGCCTTGCCGCCGCGCGCGACGACGAAGTCGCGCAGCAGGCCGGAGAAGCTCTCGACAGTGACCTGGTCGCTGTAGGGCTTCACCGCCTCGCGGGCCATGTCCATGCGCTCGGACAGCGTGAAGAGCGCCTTCTTGTGGTGGCCCGCCGCGACGGCGACGATCACCTTGGAGAAGAGCTGGGTTGCGCGCCGCACCACGTCCTCGTGACCGAGGGTGATGGGGTCGAAAGTGCCGGGGTAAACCGCGATCACGTTGCTGGCCATGGTTGCTTCTTCCTCATGCTGCCGATGCGGCTTGTTCGGCGGATTATGCAGTCCCCTCCGGAGCGGGCCGAAGCAGATGGGCATGCACGGCGCCGGCCTTCAGGTAACGGAAGCCGGCGAGGCCGAAGGCGGCGAGCTCTTCGTCGCTCCAGCGGCGCGGCGCCTCGAGGTACACCGAGCCCCCGGCACGCAGCGCGCGCGCGGCGGCGCGCAGGGCGGGCTCGTAGAGCGCGGTGCTGTCGAACGGCGGATCGAGGAACACGGCGTCGAGGCTGCCGGCGGGGGTGCGCTCCAGCGCGGTCACGCCGTTGCCGCGCTCGATGCGCACGGCCTCGGCCGACAGCTTGGCCTTGGCGGCCTGCAACTGCGCGACCAGCGCGGCGTCCTGCTCGCACAGCAGCACGCTGGCGGCGCCGCGCGAGGCGGCTTCCAGGCCCAGCGCGCCGGTGCCGGCGAAGGCGTCGACGCAGTGCCAGCCCGGCAGCTCGCCGCCGCCGGCCCCGGCCAGGCTCGCGAGCCAGTTGAAGAGGGTTTCGCGCACGCGGTCGGGCGTGGGGCGCAGGCCGGGCTTGTCGGCCACGGCGAGGCGGGTGCGCTTCCATTCGCCGCCGATGATGCGCACCTCGCTGGGCTTCGATGGGCGCCTGGTTGCGGCGGGACGGGCGGCTGGGGCGGCTTTCTTCTGGGGCATGCGGCGAGCTTAACGCCCGGCGCCCCTCGGCCCGGAGCCCGCTTCAGAGCCCGCTGAAGGCGCGATGGGCCAGCATGGCGGCCAGCAGGAGCATGGTGCCGCCGATGAGCCCGTCGAGCATCTGCCAGGCGCGCGGCCGGGCGAACACCGGCGCGAGCAGGCGTGCACCGAAGCCCAGCGAGGTGAACCACAGCGCGCTGGCCGTGGCCGCGCCCGCCACGAACCAGACCTTCAGCAGCCCCGCGTACTGCGCGCCGGCACTGCCCACGAGCAGCACGGTGTCGAGGTAGACATGCGGATTGAGCAGCGTGAAGCCCGCAGCCTGCGCGACCACGGCCGCGCGCGACAGCGACACGCCCTGCGCGCTGGCCTGCAGCGCGGCGGGCCGGCGCGAACGCCACAGGGCCTTCAGTCCATAAGTGCAGAGAAAGACGGCGCCGAATGCCGCCAGCACGGTCGCCAGCATCGGGCGGCCCTTCAGCGCCTGCGCCATGCCGGCCACCCCGGCGCCGATCAGCACAGCGTCGCTGGCCGCGCAGAACAGCACCACTGCGCCCACGTGCTCGCGGCGCAAGCCCTGGCGCAGTACATAGGCGTTCTGCGCGCCGATGGCGACGATGAGGACCAGGCTCATGAGGAGCCCGTTGGCGAAGGCGGGGGTGGCTTGTACGGCTTGCATGGTCCGAGCTTGCAGCCTGCGCGCAGTTAATTCAAACTAAACTTTCTAACGCCGATTCAGTTTTACTTCATCTCCATCATGCTCGACTATGCCGCCCTGAACGCCCTTGCAGCCGTCGTGCGCGAGGGCAGCTTCGAACGCGCGGCCCGCGCGCTCCACGTCACGCCGTCGGCGGTGTCGCAACGCATCAGGCAGCTCGAAGAGCGCACCGGCGGCGCCTTGCTCGTGCGCGGCCAGCCCTGCGTGGCGACCGAGGCGGGACTGCAGCTGTGCCGGCATGTCGAGCGCGTGGGCATGCTGGAGCACGAACTGCGCGACGCCATGCCCGTGCTGGGCATGGGCAGTGGCGAGGCCGGCGACGAACGGCTGACGGTGCGCGTGGCCGTCAACGCCGACAGCCTGGCGACCTGGTTCATCGCGGCGGCGGCAGCCTTCACCGCGCAGGCACGGACGGTGCTGCTCGACCTCACGGTGGACGACCAGGACCACACGGCCGAGCGGCTGCGCAGCGGTGCGGTGCTGGCGGCCGTCACGGCGCTGGCAAAGCCGGTGGCGGGCTGCAACAGCGAGGCGCTGGGCACGGTGCACTACGTGGCGGCCGCGAGCCCGGCATTCGTGCGCGACCATTTCGCCAAGGGCGTGGGTGCGCGCACGCTGGCGAACGCGCCGAGCCTGGTGTTCGACCGCAAGGACCGGCTGCAGGCGCGCTGGGTGCGGCGCATCTGCCACCGCAATGTCGAGACGCCGCGGCACTGGGTGCCCTCGCCCACTGCTTTCGTCGAGGCGGCGTGCGCCGGCATGGGCTGGGGCATGCACCCGGCCAGCATGGTGGCCGGCGCCATCCGCGAAGGCAGGCTGGTGGAGCTGGTGCCCGGGTCGACGCTGCCGGTGCCGCTCTACTGGCAGCAGGCGCGCGCGGCACCGCGCCTGCTGGAAAAACTGGGCGCCGCCGTTCGCGCGGCCGCCAGCCAGGGGCCGCACGCCCTGGCCTAGTCGCTTTACTGCGGCTGCGCCTTGGCGGAGGCCTGGGCGGGCTTGCCGCCCACCACCACCGTCACCATGCGCTCCGGCTGCAGCTTGCGCTGGAAGGCGGCCTTGATGTCTGCCGCCGTGACCGCGTTCATGCGCGCAGTCCATGTGTCGAGATAGTCCAGCGGCAGGTCGTGCCAGGCGATGTTGGCCACGTTGCCGATCAGCTTGCGGTTGCTGTCGAGCAGCAGCGGGAAGCCGCCGATCACGTTGTCCTTGGCGGCCTTCAGCTCGCTGGCGGTCGGGCCTTCGGCCACGAACTTCGCGAGCACCTCGCGCGACACCTTCACCGCTTCCTCGGCCTGGTCGGGCCGGGTCTGGAAGCCGATGCGGAACGCGCCCGCCTCGAGCCCCGGCGCGAAGCCGCTGTAGATGCTGTAGGTGAGCCCGCGCTTCTCGCGCACCTGGTCGGTCAGCCGCGACACGAAGCCGCCGCCTCCGAGCACGTAGTTGCCCAGCGTGAGCGCGAAGTGGTCCGGGTCCTTGCGCGGATAGCCGGGCTGGCCGATGAAGACATGGGCCTGCGCCGAGTCGAACGGAATGCGCTCTTCCTTCGGCGCGGTCAGCGCGGCCACGGGCGCGATGGCCGGCAGCGGCGTGCAGGCCTCCGGCCCGGGCAGGCGCGACAGCAGCGTGTTGGCGAGCGTCTCGGCCTCGGCGCGCGTGACGGCGCCGACGATGCTGAGCTTGGCGCGGCACGGCACCATCAGCTGCTCGTAGCGCTGGCGCATGGCGGCGGTGTCGATGCGCGCCAGCGTTTCCTCGGTCACTTCCTGGCCGTAGGGATGCGTGCCGTACACCGTCTGCGCGAAGGCGCGGCCCGCAACGGTCGCGGGCTTGGTGTTGGCCTCCTTGATGGCGGCGTTGATGCGCTCGCGCTCGCGCTGCCACACGTCGTCGGGGAAGGCCGGCTCGCCGATCTCGCGCGAAGCCAGCACGACGGCCTTGTTCAGCAGCGCCGGGTCGGACAGCGTGCGCAGCGAATAGCTGGTGCGGTCGGTGCCGGCGCTCACGTCGAAGCTGGCGCCCAGGTCGGCCCAGGCTTCGCCGAGGGCATTCTGGTCGAGCGCGGGCTCGCCGCCCTTGCCTGCGCGCACGCCCTTCTCGACCATCGCGGCCGTGGTGCTGGCGAGGCCGGCCTGCGGTGCCGGGTCGCGTCGGCTGCCGGCATCGAAGTCGAGCTGCATGTCGACGATCGGCAGCGCGTTGGTCGACACCAGATAGATCTTGGCGCCGTTGGCGAGCGTCCAGTGCTGGATGGGCAGCGCGGCATGCGCGCCGGTCATGCCCGTGAGGGCCGCCACGCCTGCGAACAGCAGGGCGCATGCGGTTTTCTTGAGAGTCTTCGTCATGGAATCGGGACCTTTCAGCGCAGCTCGCCCGCGGGCGCAGCGAAACCGCGGCCGCGCTTGGCCTCGGGCGGCAGGGGCCGCAGCGTGGCGACCGTGAGCTGGTCGTCGCCGAAATACTTCGCGGCCACGGCCTGCACCTGCGCGGCCGTGACGGCTTGCAGCCGCGCGACGATGCGTTCGCTGGCGTCCAGCGGCAGTCCCTGGATCCAGTTGCTGCCGAGTTCGCGCGCCTGCGCCATCACCGAGTCGCGCTTGTAGGTTTCGCTCGCCACCCATTGCGTCTTGACCCGGGCCAGCTCCGCTTCGCCCACGCCTTCCTTGGCGATGCGCGCCACCTGCGCGCGCAAGGCGGCCTCGACCGCCTCGGCGCTCTTGCCGGCGGCCGGCACGCCTTCGAGCACGAAGAGCTGCGGGCCGCGGCCGATGAAGCCCGCATAGGCGCCGGCCGAATCGGCGACGCGGTCGGGGCCCTGTGTGAGCGCGCGGTCGAGCCGCGCGCCGGCATAGCCGTCGAGTACGGCGGACAGCACCACCAGCGCCCAGGAGTCGCTGTTCACGTCGTCGATGTTGGCGATCTGCGGCACGCGGTAGGCCAGCGACACATAGGCCTGCTCGGCGGGCGCCTTGAATTCGAGGCGGCGGATGCCGCGCTGCACCGGCTCCACGCGCGGCTTGCGCACGGGCACCGCGCGCGAAGGGATGCGGCCGTAGTACTTCTCGGCCATCGCGCGGACCTGGGCCACGTCGACGTCGCCGGCCACCACCAGCACGGCGTTGGCGGGCACATACCAGCGCTGGTGGAAGTCGCGCACGTCGGCCGGGGTCATGGCGTCGAGGTCGCTCATCCAGCCGACTACGGGGCGGTGGTAGGGCGACGCGATGAAGACGGCGGCGTTCTGCTGCTCGCCGAGCAGGGCGCGCGGCTGGTCTTCGGTGCGCAGGCGGCGCTCTTCCTTGACTACTTCGATCTCGCGCTTGAACTCGTCGTCGGGCCACTGGTTGTTGGCGAAGCGGTCGGATTCGAGCTTCATCACCTGCTCGAGGCTGCCGACCGGGATCTGCTGGTAGTAGCCGGTGTAGTCGCGGGTGGTGAAGGCGTTTTCCTGGCCGCCGAGGGCCGCCACGCGGCGCGAGAACTCGCCGGGCTTGATGTCCCTGGTGCCCTTGAACATCATGTGTTCGAGCGCATGTGCGACGCCGGAGGTGCCGTCGACTTCGTCGAGGGAGCCGACGCGCACCCAGACCATCTGCACCGCCGTGGGCGAGCGCCGGTCGGGCTGGACGATCAGCGTCATGCCGTTGGCAAGGGTGAATTGCTGGGGTCCCGGCGCAGCCGCGGCGGCGGCGGACGAAGCGGCGGGGGCCGGAGTGGACTGGGCCTGCGCAGGCATGGCCCACGGCGCCACGAGCGCCATCGCCAGCACCGCACCAGACGCAGCACGGCGTGGCGGGAGGTGTTTCATAGAATGGGTCGGATTGTAAAAAGCTCCTGATGTTCAGTTTCTTCAAGAAAAAACCGCCTGCCGATGCCCCGGTCGCGCCGGCGCCCCCTCCGGCCGCCGCGCCAGCGCCCGCCCCGGAGCCCGCGCCCACGCGCTCGATGTTCTCGCCTTCGAGCTGGTTCGGCTCGAAGCCTGCGGCGGAGGAAGCGCCTGCGGCGCCTGCGCCTGCGCCGGCCCCTGCTCCAACGCCCGCTCCGGCACCAGCACCTGCACCGGCACCGGCCGCCCCTGCGCCGGTCGTCGCGGCGCCGGCGCCAGCCCCGGTGGTGGCCGCTCCGCCTGCGGCACTGGCGCCCGTCTTCGCTCCCGCGCCAGCTCCCGCGCCTGCCCCCGTCCCGGCTCCCTCCCCGGCCGCCTCGGCGCCGGCGGTCCCCGAGCGCAAGAGCTGGCTCGACAAGCTCAAGACCGGCCTGCGCAAGACCGGCACTGGCATCCAGGCCGTCTTCGTCAACGCCCAGATCGACGACGCGCTCTATGAAGAGCTCGAGTCCGCCCTGCTGATGGCCGACACCGGCGTCAAGGCGACCGAGTACCTGCTCGAAGACCTGCGCGGCCGCGTCAAGCGCCAGATGGCCACCGACGCGGCCCAGGTCAAGGTCCTGCTGGCCGAGGCGATCGCCGACCTGCTCAAGCCGCTGGAGAAGCCGCTGGTCATCGGCCAGTTCACGCCCACCGTCATCATGGTGGCCGGCGTCAACGGAGCGGGCAAGACCACGTCCATCGGCAAGCTCACCAAGCACCTGGCCACCGAAGGCGCCTCGGTGCTGCTGGCCGCGGCCGACACCTTCCGGGCTGCCGCACGCGAGCAATTGCTGGTCTGGGCCGACCGCAACACGGTCGAGATCGTGAGCAACGAGGGCGGCGACCCCTCCGCCGTGAGCTTCGACGCGGTGAATGCCGGCAAGGCGCGCGGCAAGGACGTGGTGCTGGTCGACACGGCCGGCCGCCTGCCGACGCAGCTGCACCTGATGGACGAGCTCAAGAAGATCAAGCGCGTCGTCACCAAGGCCGACGCCACGGCGCCGCACGAGGTGCTGCTGGTGATCGACGGCAACACGGGCCAGAACGCGCTCGCGCAGGTCAGGGCCTTCGACGAGACGCTGGGCCTCACGGGCCTGATCGTCACCAAGCTCGACGGCACGGCCAAGGGCGGCGTGCTGTGCGCCATTGCGCGCGAAAGGCCGATCCCGGTGTACTTCATCGGCGTGGGCGAGAAGCTGGAAGACCTGGAGACCTTCGACGCGCGTGAGTTCGCGCAGGCGCTGCTCGGCTGACGCGGTCCGTGCCCCACCCATAAAAAAACGGCCCCGGCTTGCACCGGGGCCGTTTCTCTTTTCTTCTTTTCCTCTCTTCTCCCCCCTCGCCGGGTCAGAGACCGAACGGCGATGTCGGCATGCACAGGGCGGGCCCCGTGCAATTGCTGGCCTTGTAGTAGTAGTTGCGCGTCTGCGAGTTCACGATCATCGGGCCGATGAGGGCGAAGCCGGTCGCGCCCAGCGTGTTCGACTGCTCGATCTCCGCTGCCAGCGTGTCCTTCGGAACCAGCGCCTGGTAGGTGAATGTGCTGGACTGCGAAAGGTCCTTGGCGAAGATGTTCCCGAAGCTGTACGGCCCCCTGAAGCGGAAGCCGCGAGCGCCCGCCTCCTCGAACTGCGCCAGGGTCGCGCCGACGTCGGATGCGTCGTCTTTCACTTCATAGGCGAACGTGGAATTGCCGACCGAGCTTTTCTCGAAGACCGCGACCATCGCCGAGCCGAACCCGTAGGCCGGCGCGGTATTGAAGTAGCCCTCCGCGCCCTGCGCGTTGCCACGGGCGATGAAGTCGGACCTGCTGGCCGCCGCGGCCTCGGTGCGGTAGGTGTAGGTGGCGCTGGTGCCGCTGTCCTTGCGGTAGATCATCACCGGCACGTTGTTCACGCTGCTCGCGCCGGCCCAGCGATAGCCGCGCCCGCCCGCTTCGTTGGCCTGGGCTAGGAAGGCATCCGCGTCCGCCGGCGTCGCCTTCGTCTCGTAGACGTAGGTGATGTCGCCGGTCTTGTAATAGACGTTGGCGCCGGCACCGGACTGGGCCGCCGTCAACGCGCCGAGGAACCTGTAGCCCTTCGCACCTTCGGTGTTGAGGTCGTTCAGGAAAGCCGCGCCATCCGCCGGATACGGCACCTGCTCGTACAGGAAGGTGCTGGTGGCCGGCGCGGGCGCGGGCGCAGGGGCTGGCGCAGGGGGCTCCGCGGGCGGCGGAGCGGGAGCGGGAGCGGGAGCGGGAGGCGGGAGCACGCCGATGGGCGCAAAGCTGCTGCCATCGTTGCCGCCGCCACCGCAAGCCGCCAGGGCAAGCGTCGCCGCGACTGCTGCGGCTACCGCCGCGAGTCTGAACTTCATTGGGGAAAAACCTCCGGAATCCATGTGTTGTGAGCGCTCTGGCAAGAGGACTCGGACGGGGTGTCCGAGTCGCCAGTGCCCCGCTAAGTTAAAGCGCAACCACGGTATTCGCCAGTGCCGAAAGTCATTTCATCTGTCGGCTACAGATGCCATTGGCACTCAATTAATACCAATAGGTTCAAAAATCGGATCGGCTACCGGGCCGCCGCAAGTTCCGCCATCGCGCGCAGAAGCGATTCGGCGGCCACCGGCTTGAACAGCACCGGCACGCGCGATTCGCGCACGCGCTTCAGCCGGTCCGGCGAGGTTTCGCCGGTGATGAGCAGCAGCGGCGTGGCCGTTGTGCCCTGGTTCGCGGCCTGGCTCAGGCGCAAGCCGGCGTCGAGCCCGTCCGCGCCGTCGGCCAGCCGGTAGTCGCACAGCAGCAGATCGAAGGGACGCCCTTCGGCGGCGGCCTGCTTCAATGCCTCGGCCGCGGCTTCCTCGCTGTCGACGGCATGCGCATCGACGGCATGGGAGCGCAGCAGCCCCACCATGGCCTCGCGGATTTCAAGTTCGTCGTCGAGCAGCAGCACGCGCCCGGGCAACGCGGACTCGGGGTTGCCGCCACGCAGCGCCGATGCGGCCCCCGCGACGGACGCCGATGCGGCCGCCGACCGTGCCGGCGCCTTCACCGCAGGCACCACCACGCGGAAAAATGTGCCGCGCCCCGGCCGCGAATGCATCTGCACCGGATGGCCGAGCAGCCGCGACAGCCGCTGCACGATCGACAGCCCGATGCCCAGCCCGCGCGAACGGTCGCGGCCCGGATTGTTGATCTGATAGAACTCCTCGAAGATCCGGCTCGACTGTTCGGGCGCGATGCCGATGCCGCTGTCGCGCACCTCGATCCACACGGTTTCGCCGCGGTCGCGCGCCGTCACGGTCACGCCGCCGCGTGCCGTGTATTTCAGCGCGTTGTCCATCAGGTTGGACAGCATGCGGTGCAGCAGTTGCGGATCGCTGTGCACCCACAGGCCGCTGGCGAGCACGCGCAGTTGCAGCTGCTTGTGTTCGGCCCGGGCCGCGAAGGTGTGGTTGAGCGGCAGGAACAGCGCGTCGAGCTGCACCGGCTGCGGCGCCGGCGTGACCACACCCGCGTCGAGCCGCGAGACGTCGAGCATGGTGTCGAGCGATGCGCCCAGCGCATTCACCGCGCGCATCAGGCGCTCGGCATTGCGGCGCTCCGGGCGGTCGCGCAGTTCGTTTTCGAGCGCGGCGCCGAACAGCGCGATGGCGTGCAGCGGCTGGCGCAGGTCGTGGCTGGCGGCGCCGAGAAAACGCGTCTTTTCTTCGCTGGCGCGTTCGGTGGCGGCAATCTGCTCGCCGAGCCGTGCGGCAAGCGCCTCGTTCTCGAAGCGCAGCAGGAGCGACTCGGTGAGCAGCTTGTGCTGGCCGACGCCCGCATGCAGCGTCAGGAGCAGGTAGGCGGCGCCGGCCGCCGCCAGGAAGAGGTGCAGGCCGTCGCCCTGCCAGGCGAGCGCGGTGATCATGCCCAGCGACATCGGCATCGTGTAGCCGAACAGCGCCGGCTTCAGCGGCCAGAGCGACTGGGCCGCGCGGGCGCAGCTGCCGACGATCACGGCCATCAGCAGCGACGTCATGGGCAGGTTTTCGTGCGGCACGATGAGCCAGGGCACCACGGCGGTGACCATGCTCACCAGCGTGACCATGCGCGAGATCTTGCGCGCCCAGTAGGCGCTTTCGCGCGCCGGCCGCTCGGGCGTCCAGCGCGGGGTGAAGAGCACGTAGATGTCGGCGATCAGCAGCGCGGCGAGCCAGAACAGCAGGCTCGGGTCTTTCAGCTGCGAATAGATGATGGCGCCGAACACCAGCACGAACGCCATGTGCGTCAGCGTCGAGACGATGTAGGTGCTGTAGACCGAGGCGATGCTCTCGCGCAGCACCCGCTGGCCGAGCATGTAGTCGGCGGACGGCTCGCTCGGCGCCACGGTCGGTGCGCTCAAATCAGTGCAGGGTGCTGATCAGCTGGGCACGCGATCGCATGCCGAACAGCAGCAGGATGGTCGAGACGTGGTTCTTCACGGTGCCTTCGCTCAGGTTCGCAAGCTGCGCGATTTCCTTGTTCGCCTTGCCTTCGAGCACCCATTGCAGCACCTGCATCTGGCGCGGCGTGAGTTCCTGCCAGGCGCTGGCATGGGGGAATTCGGCATGGCCGGCGAGCGGCCTGGAAAAGGCCGGCGGCGGGGGTTCGGCGGCGCCGGGCGCCGAGGGGTCGAGCAGGCCGCAGGCGCGGATGAAGCTCACCACTTCCTTCAGGTCGGCCGACTTGGGCAGGAAGGCGGCCGCGCCCAGCGCCAGCACGCCCTGCGCCAGCGTGCTGTTTCCGGTGCCCGAGAGCACCACGATGCGCGCGTCGGGAAAGCGCTGGCGGAAGTCGGCCAGGCCGCTCAGGCCGCGCGTGTCGGGCAGCGCCAGGTCGAGCAGCACGAGGCCGATGGACGCCCGGTGGTTTTCGTAGAGCACCAGCGCGTCGGCCACGTTGCCGGCCTCGAAAACCTCGATGCTTGCGCCGGAGGACGCCGCCTGCGCCTGGACCAGCGCGCAGACGCCGAGGCGCAGCAGGTCGTGGTCGTCCACGACGAGGATCGCGGTGGGTGCAGGGTTGGCGGCGGGCGTGCCGGCCTCGGCGGCCGGATGCGGGGGCGTGGATGAGGTGTCGAGGGAAGCCACGCGCTTGATCTTAGCGGCGCGACGGCGCGATGAAAGTGCCCAAAGTCATTCTGTGCGTGCACCTGTAATGCTTTCAAGCTACTTTTTTGATAGCAAATACGCATCGGAAGCGCTCTTGCCATCGGGCTTTTCCGTGTGCACCATCGAAGTCCCGCCGCATCGAACGGCGCCCACGGAGACACGCCATGACGCACACCGCCGCCGCCCCGCTCGAATCGAGCGATCGCAAGGTCGACCGGCTGCTCGCCCACTACGAGGAGAGCCACCGGAACCCGACCAACGAACTGATCCATTTCGTGGCCATCCCGGCCATCATGCTGAGCATCGTCGGGCTGCTGTTCGCCATCCACCCATGGGTGGCATACGTGTTCGTGGCGGCCAGCCTCGTGTACTACGCCCTGCTGCGGGCGCCCGCCTTCCTGCTCACCATGGCCGTGCTGACCGCCATCGCACTGGCGCTGGTCCATGCGATGGGCGGCCTTGTATTGCCGATTTCGGCCGCTATCTTTGTAGTGGCCTGGATCTTTCAGTTCGTGGGCCACAAGCTGGAAGGCAAGAAACCTTCGTTCTTCGAAGACATCCAATACCTCTGGGTCGGCCCGCTGTTCGTTCTGTCGAAGCTCTTTCTCAAGCTAGGCATACGCTGGTAGCCTGGGGCTATCGGCGCGATAGAAACTCAAGGGAACCCTTGGTTTAGCACTCCCTCTAACCGAGTGCTAATATGGCCAACACAAAGGAGTTTCCCCTGATGACAACCCTGTCCGGAGTCTCTGCCAACCAGCTGGCCGTCGCCAACCCCTGGTCGATGGTTCCCCCGCTGGGCAACCTGGATGCTTACATTTCGGCCGCCAACCGCCTGCCGTTGCTCACGCTCGAAGAAGAGCAGGGCTTCGCTCGCAAGTTGCGCGACCACAATGACCTCGAATCCGCCGGCGCGCTCGTGCTGTCGCACCTGCGCCTCGTGGTCTCCATCTCCCGCCAATACCTGGGCTACGGGCTGCCGCACGGCGACCTGATCCAGGAAGGCAACGTCGGCCTGATGAAGGCCGTGAAGCGTTTCGACCCCGACCAGGGCGTGCGGCTCGTGAGCTACGCCATGCACTGGATCAAGGCCGAAATCCACGAGTACATCCTGAAGAACTGGCGCATGGTCAAGGTCGCGACGACCAAGGCCCAGCGCAAGCTGTTCTTCAACCTGCGCTCGATGAAGCAAGGCTTCAAGGCCGACTCGGCCGCGGCCGACAACGGCACGCACCGCGACACGCTGAGCCCCGACGAGGTGTCGCAGATGGCGACCCGGCTCAACGTCAAGCCTGAAGAAGTGCTCGAGATGGAAACCCGCCTGTCGGGCGGCGACGTCATGCTCGACCCGGGCCCGTCGGACGACGGCGAAGAAGCCTTCGGGCCCATCGCCTACCTGGCCGACGCCACGCAGGAGCCGACCGCCCTGCTCGAATCGCAGCAGCGCGACCGCCTGTCGAGCGACGGCATCGCCACGGCGCTCGAAGCGCTGGACGACCGCAGCCGCCGCATCGTCGAGGAGCGCTGGCTCAAGGTGAACGACGACGGCTCAGGCGGCATGACGCTGCACGACCTGGCGGACGTGTATGGCGTGAGCGCCGAGCGCATTCGCCAGATCGAAGTCGCTGCCATGAAGAAGATGAAGAAGGCCCTCGCGGACTACGCGTAAGCCTCCTCTCTTCCCAGAATGAAAAAAGCCCGGTCACCCGGGCTTTTTTCATTTGGAGAGCGTACGCATCGCCCGTTTAGCGATGTAGCGGGTCTCGGGCGTGTCCGATTCGGCCAGCCACCGCGCGCAGAGCCGGTCGACCCATTCGCCCTGGCTCTTGCTCGCATCGTTGAGCCAGTTGGCCACCGAGTTCTGCACGTAGCGGCTCGGATCGGCGCGCAGCGGCTCCAGCAGCGGCAGCGCGAGCCAGGGCTCGGTCTTGAGCGCCTCGATCTGCGCGCACCACACGCCGCGCGGCCGCGTGAGTTCGCTGGCAAAACGGCGGATGTTGGGGTCGGCATCGAACACCCAGGGCTGCAGCAGCGCGAGTGCTTCGTCGAGCGAGGCGATGACCGCGTCGCGCACCGCCATCCATGCGATCTCGCGCACGCCGAAGTGCGGATCGGCGGCAAAGCGCCGCACGGCCTCCAGTTGCTGCGGCAGCGGCAGGCCCGAGAGCGTGACCCACTGCGCGGCCCAGCAGCGCGCCACGTCGCTCGCGTGCGTGGCCAGCCGGTGGGCGACGGCGTCGCGCTCGGCGTGCAGCGCAGCGAGGTCGTAGAGCGCGCGGGCGATGTGCCCGTGCCGCTGCATCGGCTTGAACGCCGCCAGCATCGCGAGCGTATCGGCCAGCCGCTCGCTCTGCGCGTCGAGCCCGATGTGCCCTGCCACGCTGCGCGCCAGTTGCGGCAGCTCCAGCGCCATGAATTCGTTGAGGTTGACGGTCTCGAGCAGCCCGTCGTTGAGCGCGCTCAGCACCTCCGGCGGAATCAGCGCGATTCGGAAGGCGCCCTTGCGCGCCTTCAAGTGCTCGACCGAGCCCATGGCATCCATTCGCCGGCCCCGCTCAGGAAGCGAGCAGGGTTTTCAGGTCCGACACCATGGCCGGCACGCCCGCACCATAGCGTGCGTAGAGCCGCAGGCGGCCCTGGGTGTCGTACACGTAGCTGGCGGCCGAGTGGTCCATCGAATAGCTGGTCGGCGTCTTGCCCTCGACCTTCTTGTAGTAGACCTTGTAGTCCTTCGCGAGCGCGGCCAGTTCGTCGGCGGTCGGAATCAGCGCCACGAAGCTCGGGTCGAACGCGCCCATGTAGGCCTTGAGCACCTCGGCCGTGTCGCGCGCCGGATCGACGGTGACGAACAGCACCTGCAGCTTGTCGCCGTCCTTGCCGAGCTGCTGCTTGACCTGCGCCATCTCGGTCATGGTGGTCGGGCAGACGTCGGGGCACTGCGCGTAGCCGAAGAACATCACGACCACCTTGCCCTTGAAGTCGGCCATGGTGCGGACCTTGCCGTCGGCATCTTTCAGCGAGAAGTCTTTCGCGTAGTCGGCACCGGTGATGTCCACCGCATTGAAGCTCTGCTTCTGTTCGCTGCAGGCGGAAAGCCCCAGGCCCAGGGTCGCGGCAACGCCCACCCAGCCGGCGCTTCCGGCGATCAATCTGAGAGCGTTCCGCTTGTTCATGGAAAAGACGTGTTCAATGGATGTAGTGATCGACGAGCAGCGCCAGGAACAGCACGCTCAGGTGGATCAGCGAGAAGCGGAAGGTCTTTCGCGCCAGGGTGTCGGAGTAGTTGCGCCACAGAGCGAACGCATAGCCGGTGAAGCCGATGCTCACCGCCACGGCCACCGCCAGGTACAGCCAGCCGCTCATGCCGTAGATGAAGGGCATCAGGCAGGCCGCGAACAGGATGAAGGTGTACAGCAGCACCTGCAGCCGCGTGAACTCGTTGCCGTGCGTGACGGGCAGCATCGGCAGGCCCGCCTTGCGGTAGTCCTCGACGCGGTAGAGCGCCAGCGCCCAGAAGTGCGGCGGCGTCCACAGGAAGATGATGAGGAAAAGGATCAGCGCCTCCGGGCCCACGTCGCCCGTCATCGCGGCCCAGCCCAGCACCGGCGGCATGGCGCCCGATGCTCCGCCGATCACGATGTTCTGCGGCGTCAGCGGCTTGAGGATCACGGTGTAGATCACCGCATAGCCGACGAAGGTGGCAAAGGTCAGCCACATGGTCAGCGGATTGACCGTGAACCACAGCAGCGCCGAACCGACGGCGCACAGCACCGCCGAGAAGACCAGCGCCTGCAGGTCGCTGAGCTGGCCGCGCGCGGTGGGACGCCACGCGGTGCGCTTCATCTTGGCGTCGATGCCCTTCTCGACCAGGCAGTTGAAAGCCGCCGCCGCCCCCGCCACCAGCCAGATGCCGATGCAGGCCAGCGCGCCGCGCTGCACGTCGGCCCACGACGGCATGCCGGGCACGGCCAGCACCATGCCGATGAGGGCGCAGAACACGATCAGCTGAACCACGCGCGGCTTGGTCAGCGCGTAGAACTGGCGCAGCACGTTGGCGGTGCTGCTCTGCTGAACGGAAATCGGGGTACTCACGCGGCGGCCTTCCTCTGGTTGTTGTTGTCGCGACCGGTTGCATTGTCACTGGCGCGCGCCACGCGTGCCTCGGAAACGGCGCGCCGGCTCTCGCACAGGGCCCACGTCAGCACCACGGCCAGCGCCGCGGCGCCCCCGGTGTGCAGCACGGCCGCCGCCAGCGGCCAGCCGAGCAGCACGTTGCCCAGGCCCGTGGCCAGTTGCAGCAACGCAAGACCCGCCAGCCAGCGCGCTTGCGGTTTCAGCGTGTCGATGCGGCGCAGGCGCCATGCCAGCACGCCGAGCGCGGCGAACACGGCGTACGCCATCAGCCGGTGCGCATAGTGGATGGCGGTGAGCGCTGAAAAGTCTAGCGGCTGGCCTTCGCCGGTCACGCCGAGGTGACGCCAGATCTCGAAGCCCTGCGCGAAGTTCATCGGCGGCCACCAGCTGTCCTGGCAGGTCGGGAACTGCGTGCATGCGAGCACCGCATAGTTGGTGCTGACCCAGCCGCCGAGCGCGATCTGCAGCACCAGCAGCACGGTGGTCGCGATGAGGCCGTTGCGCAGTGCCGGCGACACCGGCGTCGGCAGCCGGCGCGCGGCCGCCTGCCGGTAATGCACGGCCTGGATGCAGAGCAGCGCCAGCAGCACCACGGCGCCCAGCAGATGCAGCGTGACGATCGCGGGGAACAGCTTCCAGGTGACGGTGAGCGCGCCGAAGGCGCCCTGCAGGCAGACCCACACCAGGGTGAAGGCCGGCCACCAGGCGCTGAGCGTGGTGTGGTGATCACCGTCCTCGGAAGATGACGACTGCTGTGGCGCGCGGCGCTGGCGGCGGCGCGCGATCCAGGTCGCGCCTGCGAGCGTGAGGATCAGCACGCCGACGCCCGTTGCCAGGTATCGGTGAACCATCTCGACCCAGGCCTTGCCATGCGTGACCGGACCGGTCGGCTGCGCACTCTGCGCCATCGCGATCTCGTGGCGCGCACCGTGCGGACTGGCGTTGCCGTAGCAGCCGGGCCAGTCGGGGCAGCCCAGGCCCGAATCGGTGAGACGAGTGAAGGCGCCGAACAGGGTCAGGTCGAAAGTCAGGAACAGCGTGAGAACGGTCAGCGCATGCAGCCGGCGCGCCGGGCCTGCGCCCGCGTTGCGCCGCCAGACCCAGAGCAGCGGGCCGAGCGCGATCAGCACGCCCGCGGCCATGAGCCACGCGATCGGCGTGAGGTCGTAGAGCGAGCTCGTCGTGTCCATGCTGTGCTGCTTGCCTGTCTTGCTGCCGGCCCGTCAGCGGTCCGGCTTGTCCCACGACGCCGAGGCGCGCAGCAGGCGGTCGAGGTCGCGCTTGGCGCGGCTGGCGCCAGCGGCGTCCATGCGCGCGGGGAAACGCATCATCCAGTGGCCCATCGGGTCGACCACGTAGAGGTGTTCGGCCAGCGTGTGGCCCGACACGGGCACCAGCCACCTGGCCAGTTCGTCGGCAGGCACGCGCAGCACGGTCGCGCCGTGCAGGCCGTTGTTCAGCCGCTCGGGCACGGGCGCGGCGTCGCTCACCAGCCAGACGCGGTCCATGCGGTCTTTTTCGCGGCCCAGGCTTTCGCGCAGTTGCCGCTGCAGGTAGAGCTGCTGCTCGCACAGCGCATCGCAGGCGGCGTCGGCCACCGCGACCAGCAGCCACTGGCCTTTGAGGGTGGCCAGGTCGACCGGTGCGCCGTTGCGATCGGTGGCGATGACCTTCGGCAGCTCGCGCTGCGGGTCGATCAGCTCGCCGTAGACGCTGCGCCCCTCCGGCCGGATCACGTAGTAGGTGAAGTACGAGGCGATGACCGGCGCCGCGCACATCAGCATCACCGCGATCATCTTCCAGCGCCCGACGACCGTGCGCCGGCCCTCGGCGCCGTCGAGCGCCTGGTTCGGCGACGGCATCGAATGGACCGTCAGGCCCAGCGGCTCGTCAGAAGCGGCCATCGCGTGCGCGGCGTCTCGCGCGGCGGAAGGGTGTGATGAATTGGAACCAGACATAGAGGATGACGACGAGGGCCGACAGGCCGAACCACTGGAATGCGTAACCGTAGTGCCTCTCGAGGCCCAGCGCCGGGGCCGGCCAGTCTCGCTGCAAGCCCTCGGAGGCCGGCCCGGTCTGCTGCAGCGACACGTCGGTACGCAGCGGCATCTTGGTCTCGGCGCGGAAGGCCTCCAGGTCGAGATTTTGCCGGATGGGCGAATACCCTTCGACGGCCGGTGTCGGCGCGGCGGGCGCGGCCGGCGCGGGGGCTTCCGGTGCCGCTGCCGTTGCGGGCGCCGCTGTCGGTGCGGCGGGCGCGGGGGCGGGCGTGCCCAGCTCCAGCAGGTGGCTCGGGGGCGGCTCGAGCAGGCCCGTCACCTCGACGATGCCGGCCGGCGTGTCGACAGCGCCCAGCTTCGTGCGATCGACGAAGTTGCGCTGCACCCAGCCGCGCTGGACCATCACCGTCTGCTCGGTGCCCTCGAGCGCGAACGGCGTCAGCACGTAGAAGCCGGGCACGCCATGCATCTGGCGGTTGTCGAGGTACACGGTCTGCGGCGTGAGCCAGAGGCCGCGCAGGCGCACGGGGCGATGCAGTTCATCGGAAGGCTGCTGCAGCGCCAGGAACTCGGCCTGGGTGAGCGGCGGCTTCTGCTTCTGGGCCTCGATGCTGGCTTGGAGCGCCTCTTTCTGCGCGGCGCGCGAGAGCTGCCAGCGGCCCAGCGAAACGGTGGCCGCCAGCGTCAGCACGGCGGCGACGGTGACCAGCCAGAAACGACCGGGGCGGCGCCGGTCTTCGGAATACAGGGGTTGGGGAGTCACTGGAGGAAGCGGGGCGTGCGGCCGATAATGCGGGTCATGAAATATTTCGTCGCCCTGGTGTTCGTGGGCATCTTCGCGAGCCTCGCGTTTGCCCTGTTCTTCATGCTGAAGGACGGGCGCAACGGGCGCGCCAAGAGCGGCGGCATGGCGCGCGCCCTCACCTTTCGGATCGGGCTCTCGGTATTTTTGTTCCTCTGCATGCTGCTCGCCTGGAAACTCGGCTACATCCAGCCCACCGGGCTCCCGCTCGGCAAGTAGCAGGTGGTGCTCGTTCCACGAGAACCATGAAAAAGGCGCCTTCCGGCGCCTTTTTTGTGGAATGCCGCGAGGTGCTTCGCTCAAAGCCAGTAGACCAGCATGTAGAGACCGAGCCAGACGACGTCCACGAAGTGCCAATACCAGGCCGCGCCTTCGAAGCCGAAGTGGCGCTCCGGCGTGAAGTGCCCCTTCTGCAGCCGCAGCGTGATGAACAGCAGCATCAGCATGCCGATGAACACGTGCAGGCCGTGGAAGCCGGTCAGCATGAAGAAGGTCGAACCGTAGGTGCCGGAGCTGAGCTTGAGGTTCAGCTCGGTGTACAGGTGGTGGTACTCGTAGCCCTGCACGCCCAGGAAGATCAGGCCGAGCAGCACGGTCATCCACATGAAGCGGATGGTCTGCGCGCGGTGGCCGGCGCGCAGCGCATGGTGGGCGATGGTGAGGGTCACGCCCGAGCTCAGCAGCAGCGCGGTGTTGATCGTGGGCAGCCAGAACGGGCCGACGGTCTGGAAGGGCTCGACGATGCCGGCCGGCGAGCCGGTGGCGCCGGCGGCCATGCTGGGCCACACGGCCTTGAAGTCGGGCCAGAGGATCGCGTTGTCCAGGCTGCCGAGCGTCGGCAGCGCATGGGTGCGGGCCCACCACAGCGCGGTGAAGAAGGCGCCGAAGAACATCACTTCGGAGAAGATGAACCAGCTCATGCTCCAGCGGAACGACAGGTCCACCTTGTGGCCGTACTGCCCGCTCTCGCTCTCGCCGATGGCGGCGCGGAACCAGACGAACAGCGTGCCCAGCCAGACCAGCATGCCCGCCAGGAGCGACCAGGCGCCCCACGCATGGCCGTTGATCCACTGCGCGGCGCCCAGGATCACGAAGAACAAACCGATCGCGGCCGAGACCGGATAGGACGACGGTCCGGGCACGAAGTAGTAGGGCGTGGCGCCGTGGGTGGTTGAACTCATATCAGCTGCTCCTGGCTTTCTTTCTTCTCTCGATTCAATGGATTCTGCTCGTTCAGGCCGCGGCCACGTGGCGCACCAGCAGCACCAGCGCGACCACGAAGACGATCACGGCCACGAACGCCACCGCAATGATGTGCAGCGGGTTCAGCTTGCGCAGGTCTTCCTGGTAGGCGCTGTTCTTGCGAACGCCGAAGAACGACCACCCCACGGCCTTCACCGTGTCCCACAGCGAAGCCTTCGAAGCCTTCGAAGCTTTCGGCCGTTCGGGCGGCGTGCTCACGAGCGCGGCTCATTCGGGGCATTCGAAACGGCGGCGACCGGTGCCGCGGGCGTCTTGCCGCCCACCTCGAAGAAGGTGTACGACAGCGTGATGGTCTTCACGTCCTTGGAAATCTTGGGGTCGATCACGAAGGCGACCGGCCACTGCTTCTTCTCGCCCGGATCGAGCGTGTACTGGTTGAAGCAGAAGCACTCGAGCTTGTTGAAGTAGGGCGCTGCCTGCTGCGGCGCATAGCTAGGAATGGCCTGCGCGGCCATGCGGCGGTTCTGCACGTTCTGGAACTCGTACATCACCGTGTTGAGCTGGCCGGGATGCACCTGGATGGTCCGCTCCGCGGGCTTGAAGTCCCAGAGGCCGCCGCGCACGTTGGAATCGAACTCGACCGTGATGGTGCGGGTCATGTCGACTTGCGTGTTGTCGGGCACGCGCACCTTCTTGCCGCCGCTGGCACCACCGGGCACCTCCAGTTCGGAGAGCGCGAGGATGTTGATGCCGGTCATCTCGCAGATAGCGCGGTACATCGGCACCAGCGCATAGCCGAAGGCGAACATGCCGCAGGCCACGACGGCCAGCTTGCCGACCATGCGGACGTTGGCGCGGCGGATGCGTTGACCGATGCTCATGCTGGTGCTCCCGTTCGGTGGCCGGCGGCTCAGCGCGCGCCGAACCAGACCATGCGCACGATGAAGCCGATGAAGAACACCACGGCGATGGAGGCCAGCGTGAGCCCCATGCGCCGGTTGTTGCGTTTCTGCTCGGGTGTCATCGCGTGCTGGCTGTTGCTGCTGCGAAGCCGGTCAACCGATCACCTTGGTGGCGGTCGCGTCGAGCTTGGGCGGGTTCTCGAAGGTGTGGAACGGTGCCGGCGACGGCACTTCCCACTCGAGGCCCTCCGCGCCTTCCCACGGCTTCTGCGCAGCCTTCTCGCCCTTGCCGCGCATGGTCGGGAACACGACGAACAGGAAGAAGTACACCTGCGCGAAGCCGAAGAAGAACGCACCGACCGAAGCCACCGCGTTGAAGTCGGCGAACTGCATCGGGTAGTCGGCGTAGCGTCGCGGCATGCCGGCCAGGCCCAGGAAGTGCATCGGGAAGAAGGTCACGTTGAACGAGATCAGCGACCACCAGAAGTGCACCTTGCCGCGCGTCTCGTTGTACATGACGCCGGTCCACTTGGGCACCCAGTAGTAGAAGCCCGAGAACATGGCGAACAGCGAGCCGGCCACCAGCACGTAGTGGAAGTGGGCCACCACGTAGTAGGTATCTTGCAGCTGCGTGTCGATGGGTGCGACGGCCAGGATCAGGCCGGTGAAGCCGCCCATGGTGAACACGAAGATGAAACCGACCGCGAACAGCATGGGCGTCTCGAAGGTCATCGAGCCCTGCCACATGGTGGCGATCCAGTTGAAGATCTTCACGGCCGTGGGCACCGCGATCAGCATGGTCGCGTACATGAAGAACAGCTGGCCGGTCAGCGGCATGCCGGTCGTGAACATGTGGTGTGCCCACACGATGAACGACAGGATGGCGATCGACGAGGTGGCATACACCATCGAGGCATAGCCGAAGAGCTTCTTGCGGGCGAATGCCGGCACCACCTGGCTGATGATGCCGAAGGCCGGCAGGATCATGATGTAGACCTCGGGGTGGCCGAAGAACCAGAAGATGTGCTGGTACATCACCGGGTCGCCGCCGCCGGCGGGGTTGAAGAAGCTGGTGCCGAAGTGGCGGTCGGTCAGCGTCATCGTGATGGCGCCGGCGAGCACGGGCATCACGGCGATCAGCAGGTAGGCGGTGATGAGCCAGGTCCAGCAGAACATCGGCATCTTCATCAGCGTCATGCCGGGGGCGCGCATGTTGAGGATGGTGACGATGATGTTGATCGAACCCATGATCGACGAGGCGCCCATGATGTGCATCGCGAAGATGCCGGCGTCCATCGAGGGGCCCATCTGCAGCGTGAGCGGCGCGTAGAGCGTCCAGCCCGCGGCGGGTGCGCCGCCTGGCATGAAGAACGAACCCACCAGCATCAGCGCCGCCGGGATCAGCAGCCAGAAGCTGAAGTTGTTCATGCGCGCGAAGGCCATGTCGGAGGCGCCCACCTGCAGCGGGATCATCCAGTTCGCGAAGCCCACGAAGGCCGGCATGATGGCGCCGAACACCATGATCAGGCCGTGCATGGTGGTGAACTGGTTGAACAGCTCGGGGTTCACCAGCTGCAGGCCGGGCTGGAACAGCTCGGCGCGGATCAGCAGCGCGAGCACGCCGCCCACCATCAGCATCGTGAAGCTGAACAGCAGGTAGAGCGTGCCGATGTCCTTGTGGTTGGTCGCGAACACCCAGCGGCGCCAGCCGGTGGGCGCGTGGTGGTCGTGATGCTCGTCGTGCGCGTGGCCGCCGGGGACTGCGTGACCGTGGGGGTCGAGGACTGCACTCATTTCGTTGTTCCTTGCAATTTCTTCGTCGCGGGACGCTGTCGCATCACTTGCCGCGCAGGGCGAGCACTTCGGCCGGCTGCACCAGCTGGCCCGTCTTGTTCGACCAGCTGTTCTTGGTGTACGTGGCCACGGCCGCGAGGTCGGTGTCGCTCAGCTGCTTCCAGGACGGCATGGCGCCGTTGTTCTGGCCGTTGAGCAGCACGTGCAGTTGCACCGTGTGGTCGGCGTCGAGCACCTTCGGGTCGCCGTCGAGCGCCTTGATCGGGCCCGCGCCCTTGCCGTTGGCCTGGTGGCAGGCAGCGCAGTTGGCGGCGTAGACCTTCTCGCCGCGAACCATCATGTCGGGCAGCGTCCAGACCTTGGTCGGGTCGTCGAGCTTGGCGGCGGCGATCTTGCGCTGGTCGGCCACCCAGGCGGTGTAGTCGGCGGCCGAGACCACCTTCACCTGGATCGGCATGAAGGCGTGTTCCTTGCCGCACAGTTCCTGGCACTGGCCGTAGTAGGTGCCGATGGTCTCGGCGCGGAACCAGGTGTCGCGCACGAAGCCCGGAATGGCGTCCTGCTTGAGGCCCAGCTGCGGCACCGCGAAGGCGTGGATCACGTCGTTGGCGGTGGTGATGATGCGGATCTTCTTGTTGACCGGCACCACCAGCGGGTAGTCGACCTTCAGCAGGTAGTCGTCGGGCATCGCGCCCTTGGCGCCGGCGTCGGACATGGCGCGCTGCGAGCTGTCGAGCGTGGAGATGAAGGCCAGGCCCTCGCCTTCGCCGTTCAGGTAGTCGTAGCCCCACTTCCACTGGTAGCCGGTGGTCTTGATCGTGAGGTCGGCATTGGTGGTGTCCTTCTGGGCCACCAGCACCTTGGTGGCGGGCAGCGCCATGACGATCACGATGAGGAAGGGCACGATGGTCCAGATGACCTCGACCACCACCGACTCATGGAAGTTGGCGGCCTTGTGGCCCACCGACTTGCGGTGCTTCCAGATGGAATAGAACATGACCGCGAACACGCCCACGAAGATGACCGTGCAGAGGATCATCATGATCGTGTGGAGCAGGTGCTGCTCCTGCGCGATCTTGGTCACGCCGACCGGAAGATTCAACTGGCGCACCGAGGGGCCGCCGGGCAGATCGTTGATTGCGTGCGCCGCGCTGCTGAAAGCCGCGCCGGCCGCCAGCAACAGATTCGCCGGCCTGTACTTATTGCGCCAAATGCTCTTCATCGTGTTCACGTTTCTTCAATTTTTCGACAAACCCAACCGTGCAGCATTGCGCGAGCCCCCTCAGGCGCCACGCAACGCCATGCGAATCTCGCGGGCCAACGCCGCACGCAACTCCGGGCGTACATAGCGCCCCACCCTGACCGATCGACCCTGCCCCGAGACCTCGATCAGCGAGCGATCGCCGGCCTGGGGTTCGACCCGCACCTGGTGCGGAAGAAATTCCGTGCGCTCGTAGTGCCCGCCGTTCTCGAGCTCGACGACGAGGCGTCCCTCCTGCAGCGCGATCTTTTCGCCATCGGTCGCGTGCCGCGCGTAGACCATGAACGCGAATCCGACAGCGGCCAGTTCGAGCCAGGCGAAAGGCAGAACCAGCGGCGCACCGTGCAGCCAGAACAGGGTGCCGATGCCGAGCGATACCACGCACAGCGAAGCGTAGAGCCAGCCCAGCTGGCTCGGCGTCACCGAGCAGTTCCGCTTCAGGAACCAGTGGATGCTCTGGCCTGAAACGGTGGCAAATCGAAACACGGAATTCGACACGGGCGAGTTCAGCAAATCGGTGCGTCGACGGTCGCCCGACCCCTGGTACCCCCTCGTACAAACAGGATCCGACACCCCTCGATCGCGGGACAATACCCGCGAGTTCCACGCAACGGCGGATTGTAGCGGGTAGATACCTGCGCCAGAGTGCCCTGTGGGACGCCTACGGGTCACTACTAGTAGGCAAGAAACGGCCTCTGCGCCATGCGTTCCGGCCACCGGCCGGCCGGCGATCAGGCGCCCGGGCGACCCCGTTGCAGCATCGATCGCATCTCGCGCAGCGACACCGCGCTTTCGGCCGACAGCGACACCCGCGGCGCGGGCTTGAACGCATGGCCGTAGATGACCTCGAAGGTCAGCGCGATGCGCCCGCCACCCTCTTCGGCAGGCGCCAGCTCGGGCAGCGCCTTCTTCAGCGACTGGTGCCAGGCCTTGCCGCGCAGCGCCGGAAAGCGCGCCGGGTGCAGGTTGCGGCCCAGCGTGCGCAGCTCGGCCAGCGCCGCCTCGGGCGTGGCCCAGGTCAGCACGATGCGCTCCATGTCCATCACGGGCTCGGCGAAGCCGGCGTGGACAAGCATGTCGCCCCAGTCGTGCATGTCGGTGTACTCGTGGCCCGCGGCCGGCCAGCCGAGGCGGGCATGCAGCGCGCGCAGTTCGCGCACGGTGTCGGGGCCGAGACACGAGAACATCAGGAAGCCGTCGGTGGCGACCAGCTTGTGCCAATGCGCGATGAGTGCCTCCGGGTCGGCCGCCATGTGCAGCGACATGTTGGCCCAGAGCAGGTCGACGCCGTCTTCGGGCGGCGCGTCGAAACGTGCCTTGCCGCCCTGCCAGCGGCGCGCGCTCCACCACGGCGCTGCCAGCGCCTGGCCGGTGGCGGCGGCGAGCGCGGGCTCGGGCTCGATGACGAAGGACGCGGCGTCCTTGTAGCGGCGGGCGACCAGCTCGTGGGCCTCGAGGCCGCCGCGCAGCGGTGCCCAGTCGGCCCAGGTGCGGGGCTGGGCCTTGATCCATTGCAGCCGGTCTTCCATGCGGCGGCCGATTTCCTCATGGAGCCAGGGGGAGCCGTCGGCAGGCGCAAGGCGACGCCAGCGGGCTGCCGCCGTGGCATCGATGGTCGGCGGTCGTCGTGAGGGGTCGGTGGCCATGGGGCAGTGAGTATATTGAGCGATGTCCAGCCAGCACGCCCTGAGGCCTTTCCGTCCTTTCACCGCCCTGCTCGGGCGGCTGCCGAGCCAGTGCGCGGTCTGCCGCGCATGGCCGTCGCGCCCGGTGTGCGACGCCTGCGTGGCCCGCTTCGCCCCGCCGGCGGCACGCTGCGGCGGCTGCGCACTGCCGTTGCCCGAGGGCGTGACCCGCTGCGGCGACTGCGTTGCGCATCCGCCGCCGCTCGATGCCTGCCTTGCCGCCTGCACCTACGCCTGGCCGTGGCCGGACGCCATCGCCGCCTTCAAGTTCCGCGGCGAGGCCGGCTGGGCCGCCCCGTTCGCCACGCTGATGCGCAGCGCGCCATGGGTCGAGCCGGCGCTGGAGCAATGCGACCTGGTGCTGCCGATGCCGCTGGCGCCCGGCCGGTTGCGCGAGCGCGGTTTCAACCAGGCACATGAACTCGCGCGGCGCCTGTGCGCAGGCAAGACCGACGCGAGCCTGCTGCTGCGCACCCGCGAGACGCCGGCCCAGAGCGGCCTCGCGCGCGCCGAGCGCCTGCTCAACCTGCGCGGCGCCTTCGCCGTGGAGCCGCTGCGCGCGGAAAAAGTCAGCGGCCGGCGCATCGTGCTGGTCGACGACGTGATGACCAGCGGCGCGTCGCTGTTCACGGCTGCCGAAGCGCTGCGGCTGGCGGGTGCTGCCCACATCACGGCGGTGGTGCTGGCCCGCACCGACCCGCCGCGCTGAGCCCCGCGCCTGGGGCGCCGACAATCGGCGCATGTTCCATATCGTCCTGGTCCACCCCGAGATTCCGCCGAACACCGGCAACGTCATCCGGCTCGCCGCCAACACCGGCTGCACGCTGCACCTGGTCGAGCCGCTCGGCTTCTCGATGGACGACCGCCTGCTGCGCCGCGCCGGGCTCGACTATCACGAGTACGCCGAAGTCAAGCGCCACGCCGACTGGCAGGCCCTGCTCGCCACCGAGCTGCCGCCGGCCGACCGGATGTTCGCCCTCACCACCCGCGGCACGCGGGCCGTGCATGACGTGCGCTTCCAGCCCGGCGACTGGCTGGTCTTCGGCTCGGAGACCAGCGGCTTGCCGCCTGCCGTGCGCGACGGCTTCGCCGAGGCCCAGCGGCTGCGGCTGCCGATGCGCGAAGGGCAGCGCAGCCTGAATCTTTCGAACGCGGTAGCCGTCACCGTGTTCGAAGCCTGGCGGCAAAACGGCTTCGGGTGACACAAAGAAACAAAGTCGCGGGCTCCAGGCAAGGCGGAAGCGCATCCGATCGGGCATGACGGCCGTATGGAAAGCATGCCGGCCGCAAAGCGTTCGGCATCCGATCCATCAACCCCGTTACAGAGGAGTCTTGCAATGAACACCAAGCCGATCGCCCTTGCCGTCTTCGCCACGCTGGCTTTCGCCGGCAGCGCCCAAGCCTTCCAGGGTGAACAGAACCCGCTGCCGCCCGCCCCCTTCCAGTCGACGATGTCGCGCGCACAGGTGCAGGCCGACGCGCGCCAGCCGTTCAGGGTCACGAATGGCGGCACCGGCGCACTCCAGGCCCGCGACGGCAGCACCGACCGCGGCGCGGTACGCCAGAGCGCGCTGAGCATCACGCGCCAGGGCGCCGCCACCTACGGCGAAGTGACCGACCGCCGGATGTAAGAAAAACCGGAGAAGGTCAGCGGTAGCGCCGCGCGACCGACTCCGCCACGCAGGCCGGCTTGGCCGCGCCTTCGAGTTCGATGGTGGTTTCCCAGGTCATCTGGAAACCATCGTCGGCAATGGGCTCCGAGCTCAGCAGCTTCATGCGCGCCCGCAGCCGCTTGCCCACCGGCACCGGCGACATGAAGCGCACCCGGTTCATGCCGTAGTTCACGCCCATTCGCGACTCCACCACGTCGATGGCCGTCTCGAAGAATCGCGGCAGCAGCGACAGCGTGAGAAAACCGTGCGCGATCGGCGCGCCGAAGGGGCCGGCCTTGGCCCGTTCCACGTCGACATGGATCCACTGGTGGTCGCCCGTCGCCTCGGCGAACTGGTTGACCTGTTCCTGCGTGATGGTGATCCAGTCGCTCACTGCGACTTCCTGGCCGACGCAGGCGGAAAGATCCTGAAGAGTCTGGAATGTCTTTTTGGTCATGCGGGGCATTCTGGTGCCAACGGCGGGCGGGGGGCTGTCGGGCTCGCGACAACCGGGCTCAGGGAAAACCGGGAGGCGCCTTCAGGCGTCGAGCCATTCGCAGATCGGCTGCCATTGCTCCAGGTCGCGCTGCACGCGGCCCGGCGCGATGTCGAACACCGTGAGCCCGCGCGCTGCGAGCTGAACGTAGTTCTGGGTGTCGCGCAGCTCGCCGATCACCGGCACGCCGAGTCCCTCGATGAACTCGTGCAGCCGGTCCGCGGCCAGCGTGCGGGCGTTCACCCGCATGCCGACGAGGCCGATCTGCGTCTTTTCGGCGCGGCGCTGTTCCTTGAGGCGGTCGAGAAAGTCGCGCGTCGCGTAGATGTCGAAGATGCTCGGCTGCAGCGGCACGATCACGCGGTCGGCCAGCGCCAGCACTTCCTTGAAGCGCCAGCCGTGCAGCCCGGCCGGTGTGTCCAGCACCGCGTGCGTGGTGCCGCGCGGCGGCCTCACCACCGTGCTGTCTCCGGTGGCTTCCCAGGTGGCGATGGGGCGGGCCTGGGGCGGGCGCAGGCCCAGCCACAGCCGGGAGGACTGCTGGCGGTCCACGTCGCCCAGCATCACGGCATGGCCGCGGCTTGCGAAATAGCCCGCGACGTTCGTCGCGATCGTCGACTTGCCGACCCCGCCCTTGGGATTGGCGACCAGAACCACCGGCATAAGGCACTCCTCCAGAACTGGGACAGCCGGAATGGTAGTCGCTGGCGCGTTTTTGCCCGACGCGCCGGCCCCGACTGAGATATGTTCTCGGCATGACGACAACAACATCCATGGGAACCACCGCCGCCGGTCCTGGCGGCATCTACGTGCTGGCGGCGCACCCGCACTGGCGCGATTCACGCGTCAACCGCCGCATGCTGGCCGCCGCCCGCGCCGTGCCGGGCGTCGAGGTGAACGACCTCTACGGCAGCTACCCCGACTTCTCCATCGACGTCGAGGAAGAGCAGGCCCGGCTCGCCAAGGCCAGCCTGGTGGTGCTGCTGCACCCGATCCAGTGGTATTCCATGCCCGCGCTGCAGAAGCTGTGGCTCGACGACGTGCTCGCCTACGGCTGGGCCTACGGCCCCGGCGGCACGGCGCTGCAGGGAAAAGACCTCTGGCTGGCGGTCACCACCGGCAGCCCGGAGGCCAGCTACCACCCGCAGAGCTACCACCGCTACTTCTTCGACGCCTTCCTGCCGCCCTACGAACAGACCGCCGCGCTGTGCGGCATGCGCTTCCTGCCGCCGCTGATCTTCCACGGCGCGCGCAGCGCCCCCGAGGCCGAGGTGGCCGCGCACGTCCAGACCTTCGCCCAGCGCCTGGGCAGCTACCCCGACTGGCCCGAGATCGAGGAAATCGACGCCTGCATCGCCTGCCCGGTGCCCGAAGCCGATCGCCCGGCCGATCCGGACGACATCGACAAGGCCGTGTCCAACGCCTTCCACAGCGCCATGACCCACGGGCTGGCCACGGCTTCCGCAAGCAAGGCACCCTGATGGAACACGCACCCGCCTGGCTGACCAGCAGCCTGATCTACCTGAGCGCCGCCGTGCTGGTGGTGCCGCTGTCGAAGGCCCTGGGCCTCGGCTCCATCATCGGCTACCTGGTGGCCGGCATCGCCATCGGGCCCTGGGGGCTGGGGCTGGTGTCCAGCGTCCAGGACGTGCTGCACTTCGCCGAGTTCGGCGTGGTGCTGATGCTGTTCCTGGTGGGCCTCGAGCTCGAGCCCAAGCGCCTGTGGAACCTGCGCCGCCCGATCTTCGGCTGGGGCACCGCGCAGGTGGTCAGCTGCGCCGCGGTGCTCTTCGCCGCGGGCTGTGCGGTGGGCGCGGAATGGCGCGTGGCGCTGGTGGCCTCGCTGGGCCTGGCGCTGTCGTCCACCGCGATCGCGCTGCAGGTGTTCGGCGAGCGCAACCTGCTGAAGACGCCGAGCGGACAGGCCGGCTTCTCGATCCTGCTGTTCCAGGACGTGGCGGCCATTCCCATCCTCGCACTGCTGCCGCTGCTGGCCGGCGCCACCGCCGCCGAGCAGTCGATCAGCGGGCTCGACCGCGCGCTGGAAGCCGCGAAGATCATCGGCGTGATCGGCGGCATCATCCTCGGCGGCCGGCTGCTGCTGCGCCCGGTGCTGCGCTGGATCGCGCGCAGCGACACGCCCGAGATCTTCACCGCCGCCGCGCTGCTGCTGGTGGTGGCCATCGCTGCGCTGATGCAGCTGGTGGGCCTGTCGATGGCGCTGGGCGCCTTCCTGGCCGGCGTGCTGCTGGCCGAGAGCGAATACCGGCGCGAGCTGGAGACCGACATCGAGCCCTTCAAGGGCCTGCTGCTGGGCCTGTTCTTCATTGCCGTGGGCATGTCGATCAACTTCGGCGTGCTCATTGCGAGCCCCTGGATCATGGCGGCGCTGGTGGTCGGCTTCATGGTCGTCAAGCTGGCGGTGATCTATGCGCTGGCCAAGGCGATGGGCATCGCCTACCAGGAGCGGCCGGTGTTCACGCTGCTGCTAGCGCAGGGCGGCGAATTCGCGTTCGTGGTGTTCCAGGCCGCGGGCCCCGACGTGCTGCCGCCGGAGATCACGTCGCTGCTGATCGGCGCGGTCGCGCTGTCGATGCTGCTGTCGCCGCTGCTGCTGGTGCTGCTCGACAAGTTCGTGCTGCCGCGCTACAGCCGCAACCACGGCCCGCAGCTCGAGGAAATCTCCGAGCAGCAGGACGCCAAGGTGCTGATCTGCGGCTTCGGCCGCTACGGCCAGATCGTCGGGCGCATGCTGATGTCGCAGGGCCTGCGCGTGACCGTGCTCGACCACGACGCCGACACCGTCGAAGGCCTGCGCCAGTTCGGCTTTCGCGTGTTCTACGGCGACGCCACGCGGCTCGACCTGCTGCGCACCGCGGGCGCCGGCACGGCCAAGGCCATCGTGGTGGCGGTGGACGACATCGAGCAATCGCTGGAAATCGTCGATCTGGTGAAGGAGAACTTCCCGCAGGCGCGCATCATCGCGCGGGCCCGCAACGTGACGCACCTGTTCCAGCTGCGCGACCGCGGCGTGACGGATGTGGAGCGCGAGGTGTTCGAGTCTTCTCTGCGCAGCGCCCGCGCCACGCTCGAAGCGCTGGGATGGCCGGCGCACGAGGCGCGCGAGTCGACCATGCGCTTCCGCCAGCGGAACATCAAGCTCAGCGACGAGATCTATCCCCACTACAAGGACCGCGCCAAGCTGATCGCCGCCAACAAGGCCGGCCGCCAGCAGTTCGAGGAACAGATGGCGCGCGAGCGCGAGGAGCGGCAGCGCCGCTCGGGACGCGACTGGGACCGGCTCGACGCGGAGGAAGCCGCAGCGAAGGAAGAGGCGGACGCGTAGCGGCGAGGCCCCTCAGGCGCCCAGCTTCAGCAGCCTGACCGCGTTGCCCTTGAGGATGCCGGGCATCACCTCGGGCTTGAAGCCGGCGTTCTCGAAGTCGCGCATCCAGCGGTCGGGCGTGATCAGCGGATAGTCGCTGCCGAACAGGATGCGGTCTTTCAGCAGGGTGTTGGCGTACTGCACCAGTTGCTTCGGAAAGTACTTGGGGCTCCAGCCGGACAGGTCGATCCACACGTTGGGCTTGTGCGTGGCCACGCTCAGCGCCTCGTCCTGCCAGGGAAAGCTGGGGTGCGCCATGACGATCTGCATGTCGGGGAAGTCGATGGCCACGTCGTCCAGGTGCATCGGGTTGCTGTACTCCAGCCGCAGGCCGCCGCCGCAGCGCATGCCCGAGCCGATGCCGCTGTGGCCGGTGTGGAAGATGGCCGGCAGGCCGTATTCGGCAATCACTTCGTAGATGGGCCAGGCCATCTTGTCGTAGGGGTGGTAGCCCTGCACCGTCGGGTGGAACTTGAAGCCCTTCACGCCGTGCTCCTCGATGAGCCTGCGCGCCTCGCGCGCGCCCATCTTTCCCTTGTGCGGATCGACGCTCCCGAAGGCGATCATGATGTCGCTGTTGTTCTTCGCGGCCTCGGCGATCTCTTCGTTCGGAATGCGCCGGCGGCCCATGTTCGACTCCGCGTCGACCATGAACATCACCAGCCCGATCTTGCGTTCACGGTAGTACGCCACGCTCTCCGCGATGGTGGGCCGGCCGCTGGAGCCGAAGTACTTGTCGGCGGCGCGGTCGTATTCCTCGCCGTAGTTGTCGAACGGGTTCCAGCAGCTCACTTCGGCGTGCGTGTGGATATCGATCGCAACGAGGTTCTCGTAGTCCATGTGTTTGTCTCCAGTGCGGGTAAGTCCCTAGCTTCGGGCAGGCTCGAATGCCTTGAATTGATTATTTCTCATAACCATAATCCAACGCAACCCCGAACACCTTCCCATGACCAATCCAGACCTCCAACTCGACATCCGCGACGAAGTCGCCATCGTCCGCCTGACGCGCGGCTCCAAGCGCAACGCGCTGTCGGACGGCCTGATCCTCGCACTGCGCGACACTTTCGAGAAGCTGCCCTCCACCGTGCGCGCCGCGGTGATCGACGGCGAAGGCCCGCACTTCTGCGCCGGCCTCGACCTCAGCGAACTGAAGGAGCGCGACGCCGGCCAGGGCATGCAGCACTCGCGCATGTGGCACGCAGCGCTCGACCTGATCCAGCACGGCCCAGTGCCGGTGATCGCCGCGCTGCACGGCGCGGTGGTCGGCGGCGGGCTCGAGCTGGCCAGCGCCTGCCACATCCGCGTGGCCGACCGCAGCACCTTCTACGCGCTGCCCGAAGGCTCGCGCGGCATCTTCGTGGGCGGCGGCGGCTCGGTGCGCATCCCCAAGCTGATCGGCGTGGCCCGCATGACCGACATGATGATGACCGGCCGCGTCTACAACGCCGAGGACGGCGAGCGCGCCAACTTCGCGCAGTACCTGGTCGACGAAGGCACGGCCTTCGACAAGGCCTTCGAGCTCGCCAAGCGCGTGGCCACCAACGCGCCGCTGACCAACTACGCGCTCATGCATGCGCTGCCGCGCATCGCCGAGCAGTCGGCCGACCACGGCTTCTTCACCGAAGCGCTCATGGCCGGCATCGCCCAGGCCGCCCCCGAAGCCAAGGAACGCGTGCGCGATTTCCTCGAAGGCCGGGGCGCGAAGGTGAGCAAGACATGACCGCCATCCGATACCGCCCGCTGGCCTTCGGCGTGACCCGCGCCGTGCTGCGCGAAGGAGCGCCTGGCACGCAGTACCTCACCGCCGAGACGCGGCTCGAAAGCTACCGCGAGCGCATGACCGACCGCCTCGCGCACTGGGCCGAGGCCACGCCCGATCGCACCTTCATCGCCCGCCGCGAACGGCTGGCCGACGGCAGCACCGGCGACTGGATCCGCGTGAGCTACGCCGAGGCGCTGCAGAAGGCCCGCGGTATCGGACAAGCCCTGTTGAATCGCGGCCTGAGCGCCGAGCGGCCCGTGGCGATCCTCAGCGAGAACGGCATCGAGCATGCGCTGCTCGCGCTCGGCTGCCTCTATGCCGGCGTGCCCTACTGCCCCGTGTCGCCGCCCTACTCGCTCGTGAGCCAGGACTTCGAGAAGCTGCGCCACGTGTTCGACACGCTGACGCCGGGCCTCGTGTTCGCCACCGATGCGGCACGCTACGGCCGCGCCATCGCGGCGGTCGTCCCCGCCGGGACCGAAGTCGTCATTGCGGAAGGCGAGCTCGAAGGCCGCGCCGCCACTTCGCTCGACGCACTGGCCTCGACGCCCGCCACGCCCGCCATCGACGAAGCGATGCGCGCGACCGGCCCCGACACCATCACCAAGTTCCTCTTCACCTCGGGCTCCACCAAGATGCCCAAGGCCGTCATCAACACGCACCGCATGTGGTGCGCCAACCAGCAGCAGCTGCGCCAGTCGATTCCCGCGCTGGGCGACGAGCCGCCGGTACTGGTCGACTGGCTGCCCTGGAACCACACCTTCGGCGGCAACCACAACGTGGGCATCGTGCTGGACAACGGCGGCACGCTCTACGTCGACGACGGCAAGCCCACGCCCGCCGGCATGGCCGAGACGCTGCGCAACCTGCGCGAGATCGCGCCCACCATCTACTTCAACGTGCCCACCGGCTTCGAAGCCATCGCGCACGCGATGGAAACCGATGCGGTGCTGCGCCGCAACCTGCTGTCGCGCGTGAAGATGTTCTTCTACTCGGGCGCCGCGCTGTCGCAGCCCGTGTGGGACAGCCTGCACAAGACGCAGGAGTCTGAAGTGGGCGAGCGCATCGTCATGGGCACCGGCCTGGGCATGACCGAATCGGGCCCCTTCGCGCTGTACGTGACCGGGCCCGACGTGAAGTCGGGCGACGTCGGCCTGCCCGCGCCGGGCATCGAGCTCAAGCTGATCGAGGTCGACGGCAAGACCGAAGTGCGCTACCGCGGCCCCAACATCACGCCCGGCTACTGGCGCGCGCCCGAGGCCACGGCCGAGGCTTTCGACGAAGAAGGCTTCTTCTCCACCGGCGATGCGGTCAAGTGGATCGACGACGGCAACATCCACCGCGGCCTGCGCTTCGACGGCCGCATCGCGGAAGACTTCAAGCTCGCCACCGGCACCTTCGTGAGCGTGGGCCCCATGCGCGCGAAGATCATCGCGGCCGGCGCGCCCTATGTGCAGGACGCGGTGCTGACCGGCATCAACCTGAAGGAAGTGGGCGCGCTGATCTTCCCGACGCAGAAGGTGCGGCAGCTCGCGGGCCTGCCCGCCGACGCCACGATGCAGCAGGTGCTCGAAAGCGCGCCGGTGCAGGCGCACTTCCAGCAGGTGGTCGACACGCTGGCCGCGAGCGCCACCGGCAGCGCCAACCGCATCGCGCGGCTGCACCTGATGGCCGAGCCGCCGTCCATCGACAAGGGCGAAGTGACCGACAAGGGCTCCATCAACCAGCGCTCGGTGCTCAAGCACCGCGCCGCGCTGGCCGACGCGATGCACGACGGCACCCTGCCCTTCACCCTCAAGCCCCGCTAACCCCATCCAGGAGACACAAGAATGAAGATCGAAGGACAAGCCGCCCTCGTCACCGGCGGCGCATCGGGCCTTGGCGAAGCCACCGCACGCGAACTCGCGCGCCTGGGCGCCAAGGTCGCCGTGCTCGACCGCAATGCCGCACTGGCCGAGAAGGTGGCCGCCGAGATCGGCGGCGTCGCCTGCGTCTGCGACATCACCGACACCGACAGCGTGAACGCCGCGCTGGACAAGGCCGAGGCCGCGCACGGCACCGCGCGCACCCTGATGAACGTGGCCGGCATCGGCAGCGCCAAGCGCATCGTCGGCAAGGACGGCAACCCCGCGCCGCTTGAAGACTTCGTGCGCGTGGTCAACATCAACCTGATCGGCGGCTACAACATGGCGCGCCTGTTCGCGGCGCGCTGCGCGAAGCTGCCGGCGCTCGACAACGGCGAGAAGGGCGTGATGCTCTTCACCGCATCGGTGGCGGCCTTCGACGGCCAGGTCGGCCAGCAGGCCTACAGCGCCTCCAAGGGCGGGCTCGTCGGCATGACGCTGCCGATGGCGCGCGACCTGGCGCAGCACGCCATCCGCGTGTGCACCGTGGCGCCGGGCCTCTTTGCCACGCCGCTGCTGCTGGAGCTGCCCGAGCCGGTGCAGCAGTCGCTGGCCGCGTCCATCCCGTTTCCGCCGCGCCTGGGCAAGCCATCGGAATTCGCCGAGCTGGCATGCCACGTCGTCACCAACGGCCACCTCAACGGCGAGGTGATCCGCCTCGACGGCGCGCTGCGCATGGCGCCGCGCTGAGCCGCACCCTTTCGCGTACCCGAGTTCCCGCCCCGCAACGTATTCAGGAGACATCAATGACCTTCAGGAAGACCACTCTCGCCGCCGTGCTGGCGCTCATGGCAGCGGGCTTCGCCCATGCCGACATCACCATCGGCGTGGTGCAGCCGCTGACCGGCCCCGCTTCGGGCCTGGGCATCCCGGTGAAGAACGGCATCGCGATCTGGCCCAAGACCATCGCGGGCGAAACGCTCAAGGTGGTGGTGCTCGACGACGCGACCGACCCGACCACGGGCGTGAAGGACGCGCAGCGCCTGGTCACCGAAGACAAGGCCGACATCATCATCGGCTCCAGCGCCACGCCGGTGGCCATTCCCATGGCCGACGTGACCGCCGAGTCGGGCACGCCGCAGCTGTCGACCGCGCCGGCCGGCCTGCCGCCGGGCAAGGACAAGTGGTTCTTCCGCCTGCCGCAGTCGAACGACGTGATGGCCTATGCGGTGGTCGCGCACATGAAGAAGCAGAACGTGAAGACGGTCGGCTTCCTCGGCTACACCGACGCCTACGGCGAACTGTGGCTCAAGGCGCTGACCGCCGAAGCCGCCAAGAACGGCATCAAGATCGTCGCCACCGAGCGCTTCGCGCGTGCCGACACCAGCGTGACCGGCCAGGTGCTCAAGCTCACCTCGGCAAACCCGGACGCGATCCTGATCGTGGCCTCGGGCAGCGGCGCGGGCATGCCGCAGAAGGCGGTGATGGAGCGCGGCTACAAGGGCAAGGTCTACCAGACGCACGCCGCCGCCACGCAAGACCTGATGCGCACCGCCGGCAAGGACGCCGAAGGCACCTTCGTGGTGTCGGGCCCCGCCACGGTGGCCGAGCAGCTGCCAGACAGCCATCCGTCGAAGGCGGCAGCCGTGGCCTTCGTGCAGGGCTACGAGAAAGCCTACGGCCCCGGGTCGCGCAACCAGTTCGCCGGCCACGCGGCCGACGCGCTCACGGTGCTCGAGAAGGCCGTTCCGGTCGCGCTCAAGAAGGCCAAGCCCGGCACGCCGGAGTTCCGCGCCGCGCTGCGCGACGCGCTCGAAGGCATGGGCCGCACGGTGCTCGCGCACGGCGTGCTCAACTGGACGGCGCAGGACCACTGGGGCTACACGACCGAGACCGGCGTGATGCTCAAGGTGGTGAACGGCGCGTTCAAGGTCGAGCAGTAAACCCTTTCTCCAGCCGCACCACACACACGCCATGGATCTCTCGATCGCCAGCATCCTGACGCTGGACGGACTCACCAATGGCGCGATCTATGCCCTGCTGGGCATGGGCATCGTGCTCGTCTTCACGGTGACCCGCGTCATCTTCATCCCGCAGGGCGAATTCGTGGCGTACGGCGCGCTGACGCTGGCGATCTTCCAGACCGGCAAGACGCCGGGCACGGTGTGGCTGCTGCTGATTCTGGCCGGCGTCGCCGCGCTGATGGACCTGGTGAGCGTCTGGCGCCACAGCGGCAGCGCGGCGGCCGGGCTGAAAGCAGCGCTGCGCACCTTCGCGCTGCCGGCCGTGGTCTGCGCGGTGTCGGCCTGGGCCGGCCCGCGCAACCTGCCCATCGGCGTGCAGGCGCTGCTCACGGTGTTCATCGTCACGGCTTTCGGGCCGCTGGTGTACCGGGTGGCTTACCAATCGCTGGCGGGCGCGAGTTCGCTGGTGCTGCTGATCGTCTCGGTGGGCGTGCATTTCGCGATGACGGGGCTGGGCCTGCTGTTCTTCGGCGCCGAGGGCTTCCGCAACCCGCCGTTCTGGGACGAGCGCATGGCGCTGGGGCCGCTGAACGTGAGCGGGCAGGCGCTGATCATCTTCGGCGTGTCGGCGGCGCTGATCGTGCTGCTGTGGCTTTTCTTCGAGCGCAGCCTGTATGGCAAGGCGCTGCGCGCGACGGCGGTGAACCGGCTCGGCGCGCGGCTGATGGGCATCTCGACGCAGGCGGCGGGGCAGCTCACGTTCGCGATGGCGGCGCTGATCGGTGCGTTGTCGGGGCTCCTGATCGGGCCGACGACCACGGTGTTCTACGACTCGGGCTTCCTCATCGGCCTGAAGGGCTTCGTCGCCGGCGTGATCGCGGGCCTGGCGAGCTATCCGGGCGCGCTGATCGGTGCGCTGGCGGTGGGCGTGATCGAGGCCTTCGGCTCTTTCTGGGCCAGTTCGTTCAAAGAGGTGATCGTGTTCACCATCATCCTGCCGGTGCTGCTGTGGCGTTCTTTGCGCAGCGGGCATTCGGACGAGGAGCACTGATGAACATCCCTTCTCATGTTTGTCGCTCCATGTGTCATGCAGGGCGCGCTCACGCCGACGGGGTACCTTGCTCCGCGAATGTCCCCCGGCCTGC
>NZ_JARVTD010000022.1:0-105914 GCF_030208835.1 Variovorax sp. efr-133-TYG-130
CACTCCTTCTGCCTACGCAGTTATAAGTGTGTTGCATCGACCGGTTGAATCCGCCAGCGATCGCGGTCCGTCGTGCGTCTGCAATTGACGTCCGCTTCTTGCTAATGAACCGCCCTTCAACGCGGCTGCTCCGACTACCAGCGGGAAGAAAAGCTAGCCACAAAAGCCGGGGCGATTCAGTTCGCCCTGTGCTGTTAGCCTTACATGGTCGGCAGGGCCCCTGCCACGCCAACTCCGGCCATCGTGCCCAATTTTTGAAGTGAACTCACCATGACTAGCCCGCTGTACAACGCCTCCGTTCCCGTCATGCAGCAGATGCTGCGCGCCCTGTCCGACGTGCTCAAGAAGGCCGAAGACCAGGCGACGCAAAGAAATATCGATCCAAATGCGCTGCTGCAGGCGCGGCTGTTCCCTGACATGTTTCCGCTGGTACGTCAGGTACAGATCGCCGCAGACTTCTCCAAGGGCATTGCCTCCCGCCTGGCTGGTGCCGAGGTGCCGTCCTGGCCCGACACCGAGGTCAGCTTCGCCGACCTCCAAGCGTTGATCGCCAAAGCTTTGGCCCATATCGGCTCCTTCAAGCCTGAGCAATTTGATTCAAGCGAGAGCCGCGAGATCGTATTGCGCCCCGGCACCCCCAAGGAAAAGAAGCTGACTGCAGGCGCATATCTTCTGCACTATGGACTGCCGCAGTTTTTCTTCCACCTGACCACCACCTATGCCATCTTGCGTCACAACGGTATGGAGATCGGCAAGCGCGACTACATGGGTGCCTACTGACCCAAGACAGACAGGCGTTCGGCCACTCTGGCCACTGCCGCTCGAAGTGCAAACGTGCACGGCAACCCCAATGTGTTGAACCTCTCAAGAACTCTGGCAGCTGTAGCTCTCCGCCGAGTTGATGTCGCCGCTACCTTTGTACTTCGGGAAGCTCGGGTACTTGCACAGAGGCCGCGCCAGAACGGGCGCCTTGGTCGTCGGATCAAGCTTCGTTATCACGACGCTCTGCGTGGAAGGCTTTGCGCCGCCTTCTCGCCATTTCGCGACAGCATCCACGAGGTCGACCGTGTCGGGGCCGACGCCTCCAGCGCAATGTTGAACGCCGGGCTGGAGGAAGAACTCCATCGAAGCATCGCGCGTGGACGTGCCGCCAACGGCGGTCGCGACGTCGTTGAAATACTTGACCGACCCCTTGTAGCTGATCGCCCAATCGTTCGTTCCATGGGCAAGGATCATCTTGCCGCCTTGTCCGAAGAAGGAGCGCAGGTCTGGCGTCGCATCGAGCGTGGTCGCGGCCAGGCGCAGTCCCGCAGAATAGAACTCCGGGTCGAAACCAAGCACGTTGAAGGACGGGTCGCCGGTGACCCAGTACTTCACCAAGCCGCTGCCGAACTGGAACTGCAGACCTGTGCCGCCGATGGCGGAGCCGGTCACCCAAACTGGCCAGCCCAGGTCTTCACCGCCGGGCCCCCAGCCCGGGTAGACGGTGCTTCCGTCAGCACGCTTGAGCTCCGAGTAGATCGTCTTGGCGGTCGCGATCTGCGGGTCGGTCAGGCAGGTGTCGGCGTCGCCTGCGGTACAGCGCAACACCGCAGGGTCGAAAGTACAGGCTTCCTGATTGCTCACGATACCGTCGGCAACGCCGTCCAGGTTGTCGCATTGCGCAGTGACGGCCTTGCCGATGAGCGAGACCTTCGCATCGCTGAGTTGCCCGCCCGGCGCGGCGAGCGCCTTCCCGTTCGCGACGAAAGCCTGGAACAGCTCGGTAAACGAGTAGGCCGGCGCACGCACGACGATGCCGTCGAAGTCGTTCGGGAAGCGCGTGGCCTGGATCAGTGCTTCCCTGCCGCCATTGGAGCAACCCTCGAAATAGCTGAACTCGGCATCCGAGCCATAGCGCTTGCGAACGATCTCCTTGGCGATCTCATTGACCGAATGGATCGAGAGGTAGCCGAAGTCCGCCTGGGCCGTGGGATTGTTCAGGAAGACCGAGGCATCCAGGGCATCTCCCTGGCGCCCGCCGTCCGAGGCGACGAGGACGTAGCCTGCGGTTGAACCGCTTGGCGAGATGGGCGTGATGCTGATGCTGCCGTCCCAACCGCCGCCGCCGGCGTACAAGAGCCTGTTGTTCCATTCGGTGGGTAGGTGCACCTCGAAGTTGAGCGAGCCATGAAGGGTGCCCGTGACCTTGCAGTACTCTGCGGCCACTGCCGTTGCGGGGACGAACGTGGCGTCTTTCAACGTTGCACCCGCGAGCGAAGCGCCAGAGAAGACGGCGCACTTCTCCTGCGCCGACGCAACCGGCGAGGGCGTGGGCGATGGAGGGGTTTGCGTTGGCGTGGTTGTCGGGAAGAGTAGCGGCAAGCTGCTTCCGCCACCACCGCCGCCGCACGCCACCAGCAGGCTGATGGACAGCGCGCAGGTTGCCATCGAGAGAGGGTTTTTCATGATTTGTCTCCTGTTCGTGCTGCCACATAAACTCGGGCGCCCCAGGCATGTCGCCTGCGCAGCGCATGCTAGGCAGTAAGGCCGAGGAAGAAAGTCTTTCCAATGACAAAGCACGTGCAGACCATCTCGACATTGCGCGCGGCTGCCTGGGCTCGCGGACTGACGCAAGAGCAACTTCAACGCGTCGAACTGGAAACGCAGGACCGGTTTTATTCAGCCGGCGAGATCGTCTGCCACAAATCAAGTCCTGCGACGCACTGGATCGGAGTCGTCGAAGGGATGGTCAAGGTCGATGTCCTGGCGGCGGACGGCAGAAGCACCACCTTGACGGGGGTATCCAATGGCGGTTGGCTTGGGGAGGGATCTGTACTCAAGGGCGAATTGCGTCCCTATGGCGTTGTCGCCTTGCACGACAGCCGCATCGCGTTGATGCCCAGCCATACCTTCCATTACCTGGTCGCCCACAGCTTGAGCTTCTGCCATTTCATGATGCACCAACTCAACGCGCGGCTTGGTCAGTTCATTGCGCTTGCCGAGAGCTATCGGATGCACGACATCAACTCGCGCGTGGCGAGTTGCCTGGCTGAGTTCTTCAATCCTCAACTCAACCCGCAGACCCATCCGGTACTTCACATATCGCAGGAGGAGATTGGCCGGCTGGCTGGCATTTCTCGCCAGGTCGCCCACCGTGCCCTGCACGAGCTGGAGGAGGCGGGCCTGCTTCACATCCACTACGGCAGCATCAACGTGCTGAACATCGAGGGGCTTCGAGCGTACGTGCGCGAACACGCGGAGTGAGTGCCTTGTGCGATCCGATCGTCGTCACCGCCAAGGCGGCACGAAAAATGGTCGCGACAGCGAGTCTGGCCGGAACCGCCCAGCATGCTTGTCTCGGGCTGATGCAAGCCCTCGGGCCCGGCACCTTTACCCCCGCCAGGTGGAATCGGGCGTCGAAAAATTGCTGCGTCTTCTTTCCAGCGCGCCCAGCCGGGCGACTTCGACTTCCAGCGCGTGGATGCGCGTCTCCAGACTGTCCACATAGGACTCGTCCATCCCTTCGAGCGCCTGCACGAGTTTTCGCCAGAAGCCTGGCGCACGTTGTTGCTCGGCGTTGAGGTCTTCGCTCATTTCGTTCTCCGGTTCACGCGCTTGCGAAGGAAGCAGGGCAGTCCGAGGTGCGGCTATCGACTTGCGACTGCACGGCTCTCGCTGGGCTCCCAGCCGCCTCCCAGTGCCTTGAAGGCCATGACCGCGGCGCGTGCCGCTTCGGTCTGCGCCTGGGCTTTCGCATCGGAGGCGCGCAGCAGGTTGTCGTCGGCCTGCAGCACTTCGATCAGGCTCACCACGCCTTGCTGGTAGGCCGCGAAGGAAGCGCTGCGCGCGCGGCCCAGCGAGTCCACGCCCTGGGCCAGCAAGCCGGCTTGCTCCTCGCGCTTGGCAAGGGCCGAGAGGGCGTTCTCGACATCCTCGGTGGCGCGCAGCACGGCCAGCCGATATGCGCCGAGCAGTTCCGCGTCCTGGCCCTTGGCGAGATCGATCTGCGCGTCGATGCGGCCGAAATCGAAGAGGCGCCAGCGCAGGCCCAGCACTCCGGCCGCCTGGCTGGCGCCGCCGGTGAAGAGATTGCCGCTCGCCACGGACGTCGCGCTGCCCAGCATGCCGCTCAAGGACAGCTTGGGGTAGTACTCGGCGACGGCCACGCCGATGCGGGCGTTCGACGCGGCGAGACGGCGCTCGGCCGCAATCAGGTCTGGGCGTCGCCTGAGCAGGTCACCCGGTGTGCCCGAGTCGTGGATCTGCGGCGCGACGGGAATGGCGCCGGCTTCGGCCAATTCGGCCCGGTGCGTGCCCGGCGAGGCACCCAGCATCACGTCAAGCGCGTTCATGGCTGTGGCCAGGCCAGCCTCCAGGACCGGGACGGCGGCCTGGACCTGGGCCAGCGCGCCTTCGGCCTGCCGCACCTGGAGTTCAGCGGCCAGCCCCTTGCCGTAGAGAAGGTTGACCGTGGACAGCAGCTGTTGCTGCGTCTGCACCTGCCGGCGCGCCACGCCGAGGCGCGTCTGCAGGCCGCGGATGCTGATGTAGATGTCGGCGGTCTGAGCCGCCACCGTCAACCGCGTGGCGGCCGCTGAGGCCTCCGAGGCCTGGTATTCGGCGATTGCCGCTTCGCGCCCGCGGCGCAGGCCTCCGAACAGGTCCACTTCCCAGCTCGCACCGAGATTGGCTTCGTAGGCGCTGCCGTAGCGGTCGAAGCCGGGCCTCGAGTTCAGCACCTGTCCCAGCGGCGTTTCGACGGACTGGTAGGCCCGGGCTGCCTGTGCGCTGACGTTGCCCGAGGGCAGCAGGGCGGCATTCGCGGCGCCCAATGCCGCACGTGCCTGTGCGACGCGCGCGGATGCCTGGGCGAGATCGAGGTTTTGCGCAAGCGCGAGCGTGACGAACCGAACGAGCTTTGGATCGCCGAAGCCGGTCCACCAAACGCGGAGGTCAGCGCTGGCCGGGGCGGTCCGCCGCTCGAGGCCCTGCTGGCCAAGGTACTGCGGCGGCATGGGTGTGTCGGGCCGTGCGTAGTCGGGGCCGACCGCGCAACCCGCAAGAAGGCCGGTCGCGATGAACGGGACAAGGATGCGCTGGAGCATGGTGTTCTTCCTGAGCGGAAAAGAAAAACGTCGATTGGTTGTGACTATATATCAATATGGTCACTCGTTGTTCATTCTTTCGGCGCGCGGTAAGCTGTCAGGCATGAGCAAAGCAATCTCCTCTGCTGGCGTGGCACGCGGGCCGGCCGACCACGACGTGCGCGACCAGATCGTTGCCGCGGCGACCGAACACTTCAGCCGGTACGGATATGAAAAGACGACCGTTTCCGATCTCGCCAAGGCCATCGGTTTTTCCAAGGCCTACATCTACAAGTTCTTCGAGTCCAAGCAGGCCATCGGCGAAATGATCTGCGCAAACTGCCTGCGTGAGATCCACGCCGAGGTGCGCGCTGCGGTCGACGGGGCAGATCGTCCTCCAGAGAAGCTGCGCCGGATGTTCAAGTCGGTGGTCGAGGCGAGTCTTCGCCTGTTCTCCGAGGATCGCAAGCTCTACGAAATTGCGAGTTCCGCCGCCACCGAGCGCTGGCAGGTGGTGTTTGCGCATGAAGCGCACATTCGGCAATTGCTCCAGGACATCCTGCGCGAAGGCCGGGAGATGGGGGAGTTCGAGCGCAAGACGCCGATCGACGAGGCGGTCTCGGCCATCTACCTCGTCATGCACCCCTACATCAATCCGCTGCTGCTGCAGTACAGCTTCGATCACACGGCTGAAGCGCCTTCCCAGTTGTCCAGCCTGGTGCTGCGCAGCTTGTCTCCATAAAGCCAAATTCATTGTGACTGTTGACTAAATTGGTCACAAGAATCAGAATTCGGGTCCTGATCATTTCGATACCGGGACTCTCATGCTTTGGCGCCTCCTTGCTATCTCCACCGTCACCTGTGCATTGCCGCTCGCGCTGGTCGCCTGCGGCGAGAAGGCGCCGCCCGACCCACGAACCAAGGCGCCGCAGGTTCGCGTCGCGGTGGTCGAGAGCGCTGGCACTGCGTCGCGTGCCTTCACGGGCACCGTGGCCGCCCGGATCCAGAGCGACCTGGGCTTCCGGGTCTCGGGCAAGGTCCTGCAGCGGCTGGTGGACACTGGGCAGGCCGTCAGGCGCGGGCAGGTGCTCATGCGCCTCGACCCCGCCGACCTGAAGCTTGCGGCCCATGCACAGCAGGAGGCGGTCGCCGCGGCACGGGCGCGCTTGCAGCAAGCGGCGCAGGACGAGGCCCGCTACCGCGATCTGCGCGGCACCGGTGCGATCTCGGCATCGACCTACGACCAGGTCAAGGCAGCCGCGGACGCGGCCAAGGCCCAGCTGAGCGCGGCCGAGGCACAGGCGGACGTCGCGCGCAATGCGAGCGGCTACGCCGAGCTCGTGGCCGACGGCGACGGGGTGGTCATGGAAACGCTGGCCGAGCCCGGCCAGGTCGTGAGCGCTGGTCAGACGGTGGTCCGCGTGGCCCGCGCCGGCCCGCGCGAAGCCGTGGTCCAGTTGCCGGAAACCCTGCGGCCCGCGGTCGGGTCCGTGGGGCAGGCCACGCTCTTCGGCAGGGAAGGCCTGAGCGTGGCGACCACGCTGCGGCAGCTCTCGGAGGCCGCGGACCGGCAGACTCGCACCTTCGAGGCACGCTATGTGCTCAAGGGCGAGCTCGCCGATGCGCCGTTGGGTGCGACGGTCACCATCCGGATTCCTCAGGGCCTTTCCTCCGCGTCGGGCGGACTGCAGGTGCCGATCGGCGCGCTCTTCGACGCGGGCAAGGGGCCGGGTGTGTGGCTCGTCAGTGGCGAGCCGGCCAAGGTCAACTGGCGGCCAGTCGTGGTCGAACGCCTGGATGACGATGGCGCGCGCGTTACCGGGGCGCTCCAGCAGGGCGACCGGATCGTCGCACTCGGCGCGCACCTGCTGCGCGAGGGCGAGCAGGTACGGGTGGCGGGCCAGGCGGGCGCCGTCGCGGCGCACGGAGTCCGCCAGTGAACGCAGGCCGCTTCAACCTGTCGGCGCTCGCGGTGCGCGAGCGCTCGATCACCTTGTTCCTGATCTGCCTGATCTCGCTGGCGGGCCTGGTGTCGTTCTTCAAGCTGGGCCGGGCGGAAGACCCAGCCTTCACCGTCAAGGTGATGACCATCGTCACCGCGTGGCCCGGCGCGACCGCGCAGGAAATGCAGGATCAGGTCGCCGAGAAGATCGAGAAGCGCCTGCAGGAGTTGCGCTACTACGACCGCGCCGAGACCTACACCCGGCCCGGTTTGGCCTTCACGACGCTGACCCTGCTCGACAGCACACCGCCTTCTCAGGTGCAGGAGCAGTTCTACCAAGCCCGCAAGAAGGTCGGCGACGAGGCGGGCAATCTTCCTGCCGGCGTGATCGGGCCGATGCTCAACGACGAGTACGCGGACGTCACCTTCGCGCTGTACGCCCTCAAGGCGAAGGGCGAGGCGCAGCGCCTGCTGGTGCGCGACGCCGAGACGCTGCGCCAGCGCCTGCTGCATGTGCCGGGCGTGAAGAAGGTCAACATCGCCGGGGAACAGTCCGAGCGCATCTACGTCGAGTTCTCGCACGAGCGCCTGGCGACCCTCGGCGTCAGTGCACAGGACGTGTTTGCCGCGCTCAATGGCCAGAATGCCCTGACGCCGGCTGGCTCCGTGGAAACCAAAGGTCCGCAGGTATTCATTCGCCTGGACGGGCCTTTCGATGAACTGAAGAAGATCCGCGATACGCCCGTTACGGCGCAGGGCCGTACGCTGAAGCTGTCGGATATCGCCGAGGTCAAGCGGGGCTACGAAGACCCGGCGAGCTTCATCATCCGCAACGGCGGCGAGCCCGCCCTGCTGCTGGGGGTGGTCATGCGAGAAGGCCAGAACGGGCTCGACCTGGGCAAGGCGCTGGAGCGCGAGGTGGGGGCGATCAATGCCGAGCAGCCGCTGGGCATGAGCCTGACCAAGGTCACGGACCAAGCCGTCAACATCAGCGCCGCGGTCGATGAGTTCATGGTCAAGTTCTTCGCCGCGCTGCTGGTGGTCATGCTCGTGAGCTTCCTGAGCATGGGCTGGCGCGCAGGCCTTGTCGTCGCCGCCGCAGTGCCGCTGACGCTGGCGATCGTCTTCGTGGTGATGGCTGCGACAGGCAAGGACTTCGATCGCATAACGCTCGGCTCCCTGATCCTCGCGCTGGGCCTGCTGGTGGACGATGCCATCATCGCCATCGAGATGATGGTGGTGAAGATGGAGGAGGGCTACAGCCGCGTCGCCGCCTCCGCCTACGCCTGGAGTCACACCGCCGCGCCGATGCTCTCGGGCACGCTGGTCACGGCCGTCGGCTTCATGCCCAACGGCTTCGCGCCATCAAGCGCAGGCGAATACACCAGCAACATGTTCTGGATCGTCGGCATTGCGCTGATCGCGTCCTGGGTGGTCGCGGTCGTCTTCACGCCCTACCTCGGTGTCAAGCTGCTGCCCGATTTCAAGAAGATCGAAGGCGGTCACGCCGCGATCTATGGCACGCAGCGCTACAACCGGCTGCGCGGGATACTCGGCCGTGTGATCGCACGCAAATGGGCGGTGGCCGGTGCGGTGGTCGGCCTTCTCGTGGCGGCCGTCCTCGGCATGGGCCTGGTCAAGAAACAGTTCTTTCCGATCTCGGACCGGCCCGAAGTCCTGGTGGAGGTGCAGATGCCCTATGGCACCTCGATCACGCGGACCAGCGAGGCCACGGCGAAGGTGGAGGCCTGGTTGGCCGGACAGAAGGAGGCCCACATCGTCACGTCCTATATCGGGCAGGGCGCGCCGCGCTTCTTCTTCGCGATGGGCCCCGAGTTGCCCGATCCGTCGTTCGCCAAGATCGTGGTACGCACCGACAGCCAGCAAGAGCGCGAAGCCCTGAAGCACCGGCTGCGCGAGGCCATCGCCGACGGCCTGGCCTCCGAAGCGCGGGTGCGCGTCACCCAGCTCGTGTTCGGCCCGTACTCGCCGTTCCCCGTCGCCTACCGCGTCACGGGCCCGGACCCCGACAAGCTGCGCGACATCGCGGCGCAGGTGCAGCAGGTCATGGAGGCCAGCCCGATGATGCGCACGGTCAACACCGACTGGGGTACGCGCACGCCCACGCTGCACTTCACCCTGCACCAGGACCGCCTGCAGGCCGTGGGGCTGAGCTCCAGCGCGGTGGCGCAGCAGTTGCAGTTCTTCCTGAGCGGTGTGCCCATCACCGCCGTGCGCGAGGACATCCGCACGGTGCAGGTGGTGGCGCGCTCGGCCGGCGCCACCCGCCTCGACGCGGCGAGGATCGCGGACTTCACACTGTCGGGGACCAACGGGCAGCGCATTCCGTTGTCGCAGGTGGGTGAGGTCGAGGTGCGCATGGAAGAGCCGGTCATGCGCCGGCGTGACCGCGTGCCGACGATCACCGTGCACGGGGACATCGCCGATGGCTTGCAGCCTCCCGACGTGTCGACGGCCATCACCGCGCAACTGCAGCCCCTCATGGACAAGCTGCCCGCCGGCTACCGCATCGACCAGGCCGGCTCCATCGAGGAGTCGGGCAAGGCAACCAAAGCCATGTTGCCGCTGTTCCCGATCATGCTGGCGGCCACGCTGCTCATCATCATCTTCCAGGTGCGCTCGATCTCCGCGATGGTCATGGTCTTTCTGACGAGCCCGCTGGGGCTGATCGGCGTGGTGCCGACGCTGCTTGTCTTCCAGCAGCCTTTCGGCATCAATGCGCTGGTCGGCCTCGTGGCGCTCTCGGGCATCCTGATGCGCAACACGCTGATCCTGATCGGTCAGATCCACCACAACCAGCAGGAAGGGCTCGATCCGTTCCACGCGGTCGTCGAGGCCACCGTGCAGCGTGCGCGACCGGTGATCCTGACCGCGCTGGCGGCGATCCTGGCGTTCATTCCGCTGACCCATTCGGTGTTCTGGGGGGCACTCGCGTACACGCTGATCGGCGGCACCCTGGCGGGCACGGTCCTGACGCTGGTATTCCTGCCGGCGATGTACTCCATCTGGTTCAGGATCAGGCCCGGCGACGCCGCAGCCGCTGCGCACTGACAACGCTTTTCATCACTCATTTGGATCGAAGGAAAACACCATGTCGAGTTCATCGGTTGTCGTCGTGACCGGCGCGTCATCGGGCATCGGGCGCGTCGCCGCAGAAATCTTCGTCGCACGAGGCTGCCGGGTGTTCGGCACCGTGCGTGACCTGCGCAAGGCGCCCGTGGTGCCCGGTGTGGAGTTCGTCGAAATGGACGTCCGGGAGGAAGAATCGGTGCGGGCTGGCATCGACGCCATCATCGAGCAGGGCCTGCGCATCGATGTGCTGGTCAACAACGCGGGAATGATGATGCTCGGCGCGGTGGAGGAGACGGCGACGGCTGAGGCCGCGGCGCTGTTCGACACCAACGTCTTCGGCGTGCTGCGTGTCACGCGTGCCGTGCTCCCCTCCATGCGCAAGCAGCATCGAGGGCGCATCGTCAACGTGAGCTCGCTGTTCGGCGTGCTGCCGGCGCCCTACATGGGCATGTATGCGGCCACCAAGCATGCGCTCGAGGGCCTCTCGGAGTCGCTGGACCACGAGGTGCGCCAGTTCGGCGTTCGCGTGACGCTGGTGCAGCCGGCGTTCACCCGAACCAACCTCGACGCCAACGCGCCCCGTGCCAAGACGCCGATCGCGGACTACGACCGCGAACGCGGCCGGGTCGAGCGCGCGGTGGCCGACGGCGTCAACAACGCGCCACCGCCGCAGGGTGTGGCCAACACCATCGTCGAGGCGGCCCTCGGCCCCTGGCGCATGCGTTGCACGCCGCCGGGGGAGGCGTCGGTCCTGACGAAGCTGCGCCGCTTCATGCCCGCGGGCCCGGTCGACGCGAGCTTGAGAAAAAAGCTCGGTCTTGCCTGAACATCGACCCGCCGGAACCTGCCTGTGGCCGATGTCTGGCACCGTCTTGCAAGGAAGGAGAGGCCTTGGACAGCCTAGAACTCTTGCGAACCTTCAACGAAGTCGCGGTGTCGGGCAGCTTCTCGCGCGCCGCCAAGCACCTCGAACTGTCCAGAGCCACCGTGAGCAAATACGTCGCGGCGCTGGAGGGCCGGTTCGGTGTGCGACTGCTCAACAGGACCAGCCACGCCGTCAGCCTCACGGATGCCGGCGTGCTCTTGCTCGAGCGCAGCAAGCCCATGCTGGAGTTGGTGGAAACAACCCGCGCGGAGCTGCAGGATCGTGCGTCGAACCCAAGCGGCCGTTTGCGCATTTCCGCGCCCCACGGCATCGACCAGACCGAGTTGCCGGCGCTGTTCAACGCCTTCCTGGGTCACTATCCCGATGTCAGCATCAGTCTCCTGCTGACCAATCGCCTTGTCGATCTGGCGGAGGAGGGGGTCGACATTGCGTTGCGCTTTGGCCCGATCGCGAACGAGAACCTGATTGTTCGGAAGCTGCTTCTGATAGGTTTGACCGTGTGCGCGGCACCGATGTATTGGAAAGGCAAAGGGAACCCCTCCCACCCCAGCGAACTCGCCAACCACGATGCGTTGATCAGTACCCACCTGAACCCATCGTCGAAGTGGCGCTTCCAAGTCGACGGCGAACCGTTGGAGATCGCGGTGCATGGCCGGCTGGATGCCACCGAGGCCAGCCCGCTCATCCAGGCCGCACTGCAAGGCGCTGGCGTGGTGTACTTGCCAACGGTCATGCTGCAGCCCTACCTCGACAGCGGCCGGCTGGTTCCCGCGCTGTCGGAGTTCGTCCGCAGTGACATGTGGCTCTCGGCCGTCTACCTGCAAAGGCGCCACAGCACCGCGGTTCACCGGGCATTCCTCGATTTCCTCGAAAGTCGGATCAAGCCCGGCAAGACTCTGCGTTGAGGCTGAACGCAGTGCCCGGTGCCGCCTTCATGGCATTTCATGGCCCTTCATGGGTGAGGTTCACATCCCGAAGACGCGGTGTTGCGTTTCGCGTGCATCAAGTCGCTTCCAGAGCCCCAGAGAATTTCGTACGCAGGTGAAGAGCTTCTTGGCAACAAGCGTTCGATCTGCAAAGACACGATCAACAACTTTGAAGGACAGACATGAAGAAGACTCACTTTTTCTCGGGAACTTTTCTTGCTTTTCTCGTGGCAGCAAACGCCCAGGCAGAGACATACGATGGCGTGCTTCAAGGCTCCGGCATTCGTTCTCGCGAGGATGTCGCTGCGGAAGCGGTGGCAGCAGCGGGCAGTGCGGATCCTTTTCGTGAATCGGGATCCAGCGGGGTCATCGCGCCGCTCGCACTCACGCGGTCGCGCGACGCTGTCAATGCCGAAGCAATCAAGGAAGCTCATTCGGCCAATCAGAACCTCACTGGGAAGGCCTACTACAGGGATGTCATACCTTCTCAATACGTGATCCAGCCTCAACTGGTGAAGGCGGCCAAGTAAGAGTTCCTGCCCGGCTGCAGCGCTTGAATCTGGGCGGCCGCGGCCATCAAGCCGTGGTCCAGCGCTTCGTCCCGCAGGCCCTTTTTCGCAGTCGCACTCATCTGCGCGACCGGCAAGTGCCGGCGTGCCATCCCCGCATTGCTCAGCGCAAACAGCATCTTCAGGGTTGCCGGCCAACAGGATAAGCAAGAGGCCGACACACATGGGGTGTCGTCGGGCAGGCAGGTAGGTAGGCCACACGCCGTGCAAAACACAGTGGCGCCCGGAGTGATGTAACGAGCGGTCAATGCGGTGGCATCGCGATCCATGCCGCTGCGGCACCGCCGCGGCAATTGCGCGGATCGCCCCTCGCCGGGATCGTCCTCCTGGCCACAGCCCTCGGCAAAGGGAATCTGTGCTCTCAGGCCAGCATCGACTGCTGGGCAAAGATGCCCGCCATCGCGCCCTGCGACGATGCCTGGGTGACCGAGGGCAGGAAGGGCGTGGCGAGGTCGCCGGCGGCGTAGATGCCAGGCATGCTGGTCTGGCGACGCTCGTCGACCTTGAGCACGATGCCGGTGGGCGTATCGACCGTGGCGAGGCCCAATGCTTCATGCAGGCTTGCGGACGGCTTGTTGCGCGGGTTGGCGAACAGGACGTCGACAGCGACGTTGCGACCGCTATCGAGATTAACGGTGGCAATACGGCCCTCGCGATGGGCGATCTCGATGATCCGGCCGTCGACGACAGCGATGTTGCGATTGGCCAGATCGGCCCGGATATCGGGTGCAATGTCGCGACCGTCAGCGAAGACGGTCAACTTGTCGGTCCAATCGTGGAACAGCCTGGCCTGGTTGTGCGACTGCGGGCCGGACCAGATGTGGCCCCAGTGCCGGTCGGCGACTTCGAAGCCGTCGCAGTAGGGGCAGGGCACGATGGACGTGCCCCAGCTTTCGGCAAAGCCTGGAACCTCAGGCATCTGGTCGGCGACGCCGTAGCTCAGGATCACGCGGCGCGCCTCGAGGCTTTCGCCCTCGGCGGTGAGGACGGAGAAATCGTCGATGGCGCCGGAGACGTTGTCGGCCCGGGCATTGACCAGCCTGATCGCGGGGTACCGGGCCAGCTGCTGCCGCGCCTCGGCCAGGATGTCCAGCGGTGGCTTGTGATCGTGGCCGAGCAGGCCATGCGAGCGGCCGGCGAAGCGATTGCGCGGCAGGCCGGTATCGAGAACTGTGACCTTGCGGCGGGCGCGGCCGAGTTGCAGGGCCGCGGCGAGGCCGGCAAAGCTGCCGCCGATGATGATGACGTCATTCATGGTGATGGGCTCCGTGTGGGTCGATTGATTATTGGACTATCAAGTACAGTAATTTATGTCCGATATAGTAAACTGTCAAGTCCACTAAATCCACTCATGACTCTCCCCCCAGTTCCTGCTCCCAAGCCCCAACGCGGACGACCACGCGATCCCGAGCGCAGCCGGCGCATCCTGGAAGCGGCGCAAAGGCACTTCAACGAGCATGGCCTGGAGCGTGCGAGCGTGGATGCCATCGCCGCGGACGCAGGTGTTTCCAAGATGACCGTGTACAGCAACTTCGGCTCCAAGGAGGGGCTGTTCCAGGCGGTCGTGCGCGACAGGACGGCAGCGGTGGTGGCTGACTTCCCGGGCGCCGGGACGCTGGACCCGGGTCAGCCGGAGAAGGTGCTGCTGGCGATCGGCGCCCGGTTTCTCGCACTTGCGCGCGGGGACGCACTGGGCGCGTTGCGCTCTGCCTACGGCGTCGCGGGGACGCAGCCGGAAGCCTGCCGAGCGTTCTACAAGGACGGCCCTGAGCGTGCGAACGGCGAGCTGGCTGCATACCTGCGCCGTGCCCACTTGGCGGGCACGCTGAAGGTGCGGAACCCGCTGCAGGCAGCGGACCTGTTCCTGTCGATGTTCCTGGGCTCCGGGCACATCCGCGGAATGCTGAAGCTCGATATGCCGGATACCCGGGAAAACAGGGCTCTTCTGCGCGAGGCCGTACGGGTCTTCATGGCGGCCTACGGCGCGTAGGCTCCACAATGTGGCAAGGTCGCGATTACGCGGCGGCAAGTGAATCGAAGCTTTTAGGCCGGAACCTTGAACCGAATTCCGCCGCCGCTCAAGAGCCCAAGATGGTGAGTTCTAAGGTCGTCGAAGGACAGCAATGGGCCCGCTGCTGTCATTCTCGGATTTGGCGCTGAAGGTAAAAACGATCCTTTCGGGCTCTGACTCCGCCATTCTGCTCACGACCAGCCAGTCAGTGAGCGTAGGCGTACTCCCAGATCTCTACCAACCCACCGCCTCGTCGTCACCCCCAAAAGCAGCCGGCACGTCCTTGAAGTGCGGTAGATCATCCTTCACCGGCATTACCGCATGCTGGCAGCGGATGTGGAAGGTCGGCTTGAAGAGGTCGGGCGGCAGCAGGAAGCCGCTCACACCGCGCATATTCATGCCCGGGGATTCGCCGAACAGCGGCGTGCCGCAGTGGGCGCAACGGGTCCGCGGCATGGTCCGATACGTCCAGGTCGTGGTGTCGCCGCCGGCGAGCTTGACGCTGGCGGCCGGGAAAAGCGCCAGCGGTGAATACCCGCCACCTGTCACGGCGCGGCAATCGCCGCAGTGGCAATAGAACTGCGCGATCGGCGCCTCGCTCAAGTGCAGTTGCACCTGGCCACAGCGGCATTGCAGGATGGTTGGTTGCATGGTGGTCTCCTCAGGCGGCAAACTTCTCGTGCCAGAACGCGAAATCGGCCTTGCCATCAAGGAAGGTCTCGGCCGTTTTCATGAAGGCCCGCATGTGCGGCTGCTGCATGTGCGGACCGCTGAATACCTCCTCGCTCTCCCACTGCTCGACGATCAGCCAGCGGTGTGGGGCATCCGCCGCCTCGAGCACGCGGATGCCCTTGCAGGCGGGCTCGAGCGCCATGACCTGCCGAATGACGGCCTTCAGCTCCTGCCGGGCGACCTCCAGCTTGTCGGGTCGGATGGCACAGGTGATGACCACGGTGACGGGATGACTGCCGGTGTTGCTCATGTTCTGTCCTTGATCTGTACTCATGAATGAAGGACATTCTGGGCAGTGCCGCCCCCAGTGACAAACCATATTTTGGCAACGACTTGTGAGAAATATTCACCCATGCCCGACGTAACCGCTTCGCCCGGCAAGCTGCCACCGCTCACCACCTTGCCATGTTTTGAGGCCGCGGCTCGGCTGCGGAGCTTCACCAAGGCGGCCGAGGAACTGCACCTCACGCCGGGCGCCATCAGCCGCGCGGTGAAGCACCTGGAAGAGCAAATCGGCGTGCAACTCTTCGAACGGGTCACGCGCTCCGTGCGCCTCACCGAGACGGGCGAGCCCTACGCCAAGGCCGTGCGCGACATGCTGAGTCAACTCGCTGCCGCCACAGCGGCCGCCACGGCGCGCCAGTCCGGCAGCACCCTCAATGTCAGCACCTCGGACGGCTTCGCGGGCCGCTGGCTGGTGCCGCGGCTGTACAGGTTCCACCGGGCCAACGTCGACGTCGACGTGCGCGTGTCCACCACGGGCCGCCTGGCGAATTTTCATGGCGACGGCATCGACGTTGCCATCCGGTATGGCCAAGGCAACTACCCGGGCCTGACGACCGAGTGGCTCGCCGACGAAGAGGTCTTCCCCGTCTGTAGCCCCGGTTTGCTCAAAGGCTCGCGGGCGCTGCGCAACCCCGCCGATCTGCGCCACCACACGCTCATCCGCGACGGCTACCCGATCGCCTGGGCCGACTGGCTCTCAGCCGCCGGCATCGAAGGCGTCAACCCTCGCGCTGGCCTGACGTTCGACTCCTATACCTTTGCGGTGCAGGCCGCCGTGCAGGGCGAAGGCGTTGCCCTGGGCCGCACCATGCTCGTTGCCGACGACCTCGCCGCAGGCCGTCTGGTGAGGCCGTTCAAGCAGGCGCTGAAGGCCTATTCCAGCTTCTACTTGGTGTATCCACCGGAGGCGATCCGTCAGCGGAAGGTGAAGGCGTTCAGGGATTGGCTGCTGGCGGAGATGAGGGATAGCGATGGCGGCTCCGCCGAAGATCTCTAGCTCCGCGTCCCCGCGTTTTTGACGACAGGCAAGCGCATCAGGCAGGAGATGTCCCCGTAGCTATCAGCGCCTCCATGCCGGGCATCAGTTCGACCACGGGACGCGCATCCGACCTGGCTGCCCGGCCATGCCGGCGTGGTGCAGCTCTACCCGATGCCGATCCATCGCAAGGTGCCATCGCTTTCGCGTCCTGGAACATCTGCGGCCACAAGCAATTGATCCACGACGGCAAGAGGCTGACGCTGATCGCGCACTCCGGACCTTTGCCAGCGCTACGCGCTGGCGAAGTTGCCTACAACCGTGCAACGAGAGAATGTGCAGCGCTTGACAGCCACGGCGGATTCCGGAGGAAGTCCCGGCCCAATGACGATGGCTCGATTGCTGCGCACAGCCGACATTCAGCGGGCCGTGCCGACTGACCGCAACCAGTCTGAAGCCGCCGTCGCCGGCGTGTGCAACGCGGTGGCACTAGGACATCCCGAGATGCGGTGCAAGAGAAATCGGGAGCGGACCCATGGCCCATGCAGGTCGTCATGCACTACACCATCTGAAAGACGGCCAGCGCGCCTGAATACCCATGCGTACTGCCCTCTGGATGCAGATCGACTGCTCACCTCGGGACAATCGCACGTGAAAAATACGGCTGCCTGCGCCACTCTAACCAAGGGGTACCTGAGCCGGTTTTCGCATACCCCCAAACCGCCATTTCGATACCCCTCCAGATACCCCCAACATACGTCGGATTGAGGCATACTTCTTCGGACCTTATCGGACTGAAGAATGGCCCTCTTCAGAGGAGAAAATAAAAAAGCCGGACACCTTCGGATGTGTCCGGCTTTGTAGCTGGTCCCGCCGCCAGGAATCGAACCTGGATCTCAGCCTTCGGAGGGCCGAATTCTATCCGTTGAAATACAGCGAGAGAGGGCTCCGGCAAGCACCGGAGCCAGACATTATGGCCTATCAGGCGGCCTCTGTTTCGGCTTCGTCCGCAACCGCCGCCGCGGACAGCAGCGCACCGAAGCCCAACCCCGCCAGATAGACCCTGAAGGTGCGCCTTCCCGTGGGCACGAGATCGAAGGCCTCCGGGTCGAGCAGCCAGTTCTGGATGAGCCCGCTGATGAGCGCATGCAGCCCCTGCGCGGCCATGGCGCCGGGCACCGGCAGCTTGATGCGGGCACGGCGGGCGGCCAGCCGCAGGGCCTTTTCGAAATCGGCGACGCAGGCGTTGCGGGCGTCGAGGTGGCGCTGCTGCACGGAAGCCATGTCGTGCGTGTATTCGACCTTGTGGGTCGCCACGTCGAACACGCGGCGCACCTGCGGGTCGGTGGCCATGAGGGTCAGCGCGTGGACCATGCCCTCCTCGATCTCGGCCAGCGGATCGTCGACGCCGCTGGCGCTGGAGGCCCTGGGCCCTGCTTCGAGCGGAAGGATGACGCGCTCCATCATGGCGTTGAACAAGTCGGCCTTGTCCTTGAAATGCCAATAGATGGCGCCGCGCGTGGCGCCGGCCTGCTGCGCGATCTGCTGCAGCGTGGTCTGCGAGACGCCCTGCGCCTGAAACAGCAGCTCCGCGGCATCGAGCAACCGATGCCGCGTGGCCATTGCTTCTTCCTTCGTACGACGTGCCACCAAGTCTCCTGATTTGTAAAGCAACGCCCTTTCCCGGTCGTGGGGCCATTGCACGACCGTCACTATACATCCATGAATGTATGTAAACTACCGGGCTTCCCCGATGGCCCGCCTGCCCGTACAGGTTTCCGGTTCGCCCGAGAACGCGCCATCTCCCGTCTTCGCTTCAAAGGAATCGCATGCCTCTCCTGCATGTTTCGCGCCAATCGTCCTTTTCGCCGCGTCTCGCGACCGTGGCCGCCGTTGTCCTGCTGGTCCTCGCGGGCTGTGGCAAGAGCGATGCGCCCGCCGGCGCAGGCGCACCCGGCGGCGGCGGCCACCCGGCGCCCGAGGTCGGCGTGGTGGTTGCGGCTCCGGGCGACGTCGGCCTCGTCACCGAACTGCCCGGCCGCCTCGAGGCCTCGCGCGTCGCGCAGGTCCGTGCCCGTGCCTCGGGCATCCTGCTGAAGCGCGAATTCCGCGAAGGCAGCGACGTGAAGGCCGGCCAGCTGCTGTTCCGCATCGACCCAGCGCCGCTGGTGGCCTCCCTGCAGAACGCACAGGCCACGCTGGCCCGCGCCGAGGCCAACGCCGTGCAGGCCAAGGCCCTGGCCGACCGCTACAAGCCGCTGGTCGAGGCCAACGCCGTGAGCAAGCAGGAATACGCGACGGCCATGGCCTCGCAGAAAACCGCCGAGGCCGACGTGGCTTCCGGCCGCGCCGCCGTGCAGACCGCCAAGATCAACCTCGGCTATGCCGACGTGACCTCGCCCATCGCCGGTCGCATCGGCCGCGCCCTCGTGACCGAAGGCGCGCTGGTGGGCCAGGGTGACGCCACCGAGCTGGCCGTGGTGCAGCAGATCAACCCCGTGTACGTCAACTTCACGCAGTCGGCCACCGACGTGCTGAAGCTGCGCCGCGCGCTGGCCGACGGCCAGTACAAGCGCGCGGGCGGCGAGGAAGCCGCCAGCGTGCGCGTGGTGCTGGAAGACGGCAGCGAGTACGCACAGGAAGGCAAGCTGCTGTTCTCCGACCTCACGGTCGACTCGACCACCGGCCAGATCACGCTGCGCGCCGAAGTGCCCAACCCCAAGGGCGAGCTGCTGCCCGGTCTGTACGTTCGCGTGAGGCTGGAGCAGGCCAAGGCCACCAACGCGATCGCGCTGCCGCAGCAGGCGGTCACGCGCACGCAGCAGGGCGACACCGTCACGGTGGTCGACAAGGACGGCAAGCTGTCCAAGCGCAACGTGAAGATCAGCGCCGCCAAGGACAACCAGTGGGTGGTGCTCGACGGCCTGAAGGCCGGCGAACAGGTGATGGTCGACGGCTTCCAGAAGCTGCAGATGATGCCGCCGGGCACGCCCGTGAAGGCGGTGCCGTGGACCAAGCCGAACCCCGCCGCAGCGGCCAAGCCGGCTGCGGCGGCGCCTGCCGCCGCCGAACCGGCGGCCACGGCCGAGAAGAAGTAATCAGGAGCGCGCCCGCAAATGGCCAAATTTTTTATCGACCGCCCGATCTTCGCGTGGGTGATCGCACTGTTCATCCTCGTGGTGGGCGGCGTGGCAATCACCCAGCTGCCGATCTCGCAGTACCCGCCGGTGGCGCCTCCCGCCATCGTGATCAACGTCGCCTACCCTGGCGCCTCGGCCCAGACGCTCGAGGACAGCGTGCTGTCCGTCATCGAGCGTGAAATGAACGGCTCGCCGGGCATGATCTACATGGAATCGGTGGCCCAGGCCGACGGCACCGGCTCCATCACGATCAGCTTCGAGGCCGGCACCAACGACGACCTCGCGCAGGTGGACGTGCAGAACCGGCTGTCGCGGGCAACGCCGCGCCTGCCCTCCGCCGTGACGCAGCAGGGCGTGCGCGTGGACAAGTCGCGCAACAACTTCCTGATGTTCGTGATGCTGTCCTCCGACAACCCGAACATCGACCCGGTGGCGCTCGGCGACTATGCCGCGCGCAACGTGGTGCCCGAGTTGCAGCGCGTGGTCGGCGTGGGCCAGGCCCAGCTGTTCGGCTCCGAGAACGCGATGCGCATCTGGATCGACCCGGCCAAGCTGCAGGGCTTCAACCTGTCGGCCACCGACGTCAACAACGCGATCCGCGCACAGAACGCGCAGGTGTCCTCCGGCACCATCGGCGACCTGCCCAACATCCCCGGCCAGGCCATCGCGGCCACGGTGGTGGTGAACGGCCAGCTCGCCAACGTCGACCAGTTCAAGGAAATCGTGCTGCGCGCCAACACCGACGGCTCGACCGTGAGGCTGAAGGACGTGGCCCGCGTCGAGCTCGGCGGCCAGTCGTACGCCACCTCGGCGCGCCTGAACGGCGTGCCGGCGGTCGGCGTGGGCGTGCAGCCCACGCCCAACGGCAACGCGCTGCAGTCGGCCAAGGCGATCCGCGCCAAGATGGCCGAACTCGAGCGCTACTTCCCGCAGGGCGTGAAGTGGGCCATTCCGTACGACAGCTCGCGCTTCGTGCAGATCTCGATCACCGAGGTGGTCAAGACGCTGCTGGAAGCCGTGGCGCTGGTGTTCGTGGTGATGTTCCTGTTCCTGCAGAACTGGCGCTACACGATCATCCCGACCATCGTGGTGCCCATCGCGCTGCTGGGCACCTTCGCCTCGCTGCTGGCGCTGGGCTTCTCCATCAACGTGCTGACCATGTTCGGCATGGTGCTGGTGATCGGTATCGTGGTGGACGACGCCATCGTGGTGGTGGAGAACGTCGAGCGCATCATGAGCGAGGAGGGGCTGTCGCCGCTCGAAGCCACGCGCAAGGCCATGCGCCAGATCTCCGGCGCCATCATCGGCGTGACCGTGGTGCTGGTGTCGGTGTTCGTGCCGCTCGCTTTCTTCGCGGGCTCCACCGGCAACATCTACCGCCAGTTCTCGGCGGTGATGGTGGCGTCGATCGCCTTCTCGGCGTTCATGGCGCTGTCGCTCACGCCGGCGCTGTGCGCCACGCTGCTCAAGCCGGTCGAAGCAGGACACCACCACGAGAAGACCGGCTTCTTCGGCTGGTTCAACCGCGGTTTCACGCGCACGGCCAAGGGCTACGAGAGCCTCGTCGCCCGCGTGCTGCGCCGCGCCGCGCGCTACCTCGTGATCTACGCCGCGATCATCGCCGCGGTGGTGTTCACCTACACCCGCCTGCCCAGCTCGTTCCTGCCGCAGGAAGACCAGGGCAACATCATCGTGAACGTGCAGCTGCCCCCGGGCGCCACGCAGGAACGCGCGCTGTCGGTCATGCAGCAGGTCGAGGGCTTCATCCTGAAGCAGCCCGAAGTGCAGAGCATGGTCGGCGTGATGGGCTTCAGCTTCTCGGGCCAGGGCCAGAACGCGGGCCTCGCCTTCGTGACGCTGAAGGACTGGGACGAACGCAAGGACCCGGCCCACTCGGCCAGCGCGCTGGCCGGCCGTGCCTTCGGTGCGCTGTCGGGCATCCGCGACGCCTTCATCTACCCGCTGAGCCCGCCGCCCATTCCCGAACTGGGCAACGCCAGCGGCTTCAGCTTCCGCCTGCAGGACCGCTCGGGCGCAGGCCACGAGGCGCTGATCAACGCACGCAACCAGCTGCTGGGCATGGCCTCGCAGAGCAAGATCCTGTCGCAGGTGCGTCCTGACGGCCTGGAAGACGCGCCGCAACTGCAGATCGACATCGACCGCGACAAGGCGAACGCGCTGGGCGTGACCTTCGACGCGATCAATGCCACGCTGTCGACCGCGCTGGGTTCGAGCTACATCAACGACTTCCCGAACCGCGGCCGCCTGCAGCGCGTGGTGGTGCAGGCCGATGCGCCGGCGCGCATGCAGCCCGACGACCTGCTCAAGCTGAACGCCAGCAACACGCAGGGCCTGCCGGTGCCGCTGTCGGCCTTCGCGACCACCAAGTGGGTCACGGGCGCCACGCAGACGGTGCGCTACAACGGCTACCCCGCGATCCGCATCAGCGGCGACGCGGCGGCCGGCTACAGCACCGGCGCCGCGATGGCCGAGATGGAAAAGCTCGCCTCGCAGCTGCCGCAGGGCTTCGGCTTCGAATGGACCGGCCAGTCGCGCGAAGAAAAGCTCGCGGGTTCGCAGGCCATCGTGCTGTACGGCTTCGCGATCCTGGCGGTGTTCCTGTGCCTGGCCGCGCTGTACGAGAGCTGGTCGATCCCGCTGTCGGTGATCCTGGTGGTGCCGCTCGGCGTGCTGGGCGTGCTGCTGGCAACCATGCTGCGCGCCTATTCGAACGACGTGTACTTCCAGGTGGGGCTGATCACCATCATCGGCCTCTCCGCGAAGAACGCGATTCTGATCATCGAGTTCGCCAAGGACCTGCAGGCGCAGGGCAAGGGCGTCATCGAATCGGCACTGGCCGCCGCGCACCTGCGGTTCCGCCCGATCGTGATGACCTCGCTGGCCTTCGGCCTGGGCGTGCTGCCGCTGGTGCTCGCCTCGGGCGCCGGCTCGGCCAGCCAGCGTGCCATCGGCACCGGCGTGCTGGGCGGCATGGTGACGGGCACGGCGCTGGCCGTGATCTTCGTGCCGGTGTTCTTCGTGGTGGTGCGCAGCCTGTTCAAGGGCAGCGCGCGCCAGCGCGAGGCCGACAAGCGGCATGCGGAAGCAGCCGGCATCACGGAGGAACCGAAACATGACTGAACTCGGGCACCCCCCCAGGCTGCGCGCACTGCGTGTCGCTACGCCCACCCCCTTGCAGGGGGCAACACCAGCGGCCCGGCAGAGCCGGTTCCGCGGTGCTTCCCGAACAGGCCGCGCCGTGCATGCAGCGCGAGCGGCCATGGAGTCGCTATGACAATGACGAAATTCATTCCAACAGCCCTGGCAGCGGCAATGCTGCTGGCCGGCTGCTCGCTGATCCCGACCTACGAGCGCCCCGCGGCGCCGGTGCCGACCACCTTCCCGGGCGACCCGGCGCAGCCGCCCGGACAGGCCGCGGCCAACCTGGCCTGGCAGGACTTCTTCACCGACCCGCGCCTGGCGGGCCTGATCCAGACGGCGCTGTCGAACAACCGCGACCTGCGGGTGTCGGTGCTCAACATCGAGCAGGCGCGCGCGCAGTTCCAGATCCAGCGCTCGGCGCTGTTCCCGGCGCTGGGCCTGACGGGTTCGGGCTCGCGCTCGGGCCCCAACCCGTACCAGGGCATCGAGCCCGGCGCGGGCAGCGTGGCCTCGCAGTACAGCGTCAACTTCGGCTTCACGGCCTGGGAGCTCGACTTCTTCGGCCGCATCCGCGCGCTGAAGGACCAGGCCCTGGCGCAGTACCTGGCCACCGATGAAACGCGCAAGGCGGTGCAGATCAGCCTGATCGCGTCGGTCGCGAACGGCTGGCTCACGCTGCTGGCCGACGACGAGCTGCTCGAGATCACGCGCCAGACGCTGGTCACGCGCGAAGAGTCGGTGCGCCTCACGAAGCTGCGCTTCGACAACGGCGTGTCGTCCGAACTCGACTTCCAGGCGTCGAACGGCCAGCTCGAAAGCGCGCGCGCCGCCTATGCGCAGCAACTGCGCACCCGCGCGGAGGACGAGAACGCCCTCGCCCTGCTGCTGGGCGCGCCGGTGCCCGCCGAAGCCACGGCGGGCGGCGCCAAGGGCCTGGCCGGCATCAAGCCGATGCCCGACGTGCCTGCCGGCCTGCCCTCCGACCTGCTGGCCGAGCGCCCGGACATCCGCGCGGCGGAGCAGCAGCTGATAGCGGCCAACGCCAACATCGGCGCGGCGCGTGCGAACTTCTTCCCGCGCGTGTCCCTGACCAGCTCCATCGGCACCGCGAGCACCGAGTTCTCGGGCCTGTTCGACCGCGGCTCCAAGGCCTGGTCCTTCGCGCCGACGGTGACGCTGCCGATCTTCAACGCGGGCAGCAACCGCGCGACGCTCGAGTCGGCCAAGGCCGGGCGCGAGATCGCGGTGGCGCAGTACGAGAAGTCGATCCAGACGGCGTTCCGCGAAGTGGCCGATGCGCTCGCGGGCCGCGCCACGCTGGGCGAACAGGTGCGCGCGCTGCGTGCGCAGGCCGATGCGGAGGCGGTGCGCTTCAAGCTGTCCGACCTGCGCTACCGCAACGGCATCGCCAGCGCGCTCGACCTCCTTGACGCGCAGCGCTCGCTGTTCTCGGCACAGCAGTCGGCCGTGACCACGCAGCTGCTGCAGCTGCAGAACCAGGTCACGCTGTACAAGACGCTGGGTGGCGGCTGGGCCACGCGCGACGGCAACAACGGCTGATGCGTTGAGAAACTTTGGCGTCCGCTAAGGGTAGGTCCCTTGCCCGCTTGGGCAAGGGGTCTCTCTATAATCGCCGGTTGGTTAGGAAAAGCCCCCCGACGAGCCCCCGATATTGAGGACGCCAATGAGCGCAGACCCGCATTACCAGGCCACAGAAGAAGCCCACACCGGGCCGATCAAGAACCCGAAGCAACTGCTTCTCGCGGTATTTTTCTCCTTCATCGCCCCGATCCTGATCATCGTGGGTCTTGTTTCCTATGTGGTCTCGGGCGACAAGCCCTCGGGCACCGCGCAGGGCGACAACATGTCCCTCTACGGCGTGACCAAGGAAGCGCGCGACCGCGAAGTGGCCGAGCGCCTCAAGAAGGTCGGCGCCATCGAGATCCGCGACGCCAACCGTCCGCTGGCCACCGGCGAGACCGTCTTCAAGGCCCAGTGCGCCACCTGCCACGGCTCGCCCGGCATCCCCGGCGCGCCGCACTTCCAGGACGCCGCAGCCTGGGGCCCGCGCATCGGACAGGGCTACGCCACGCTGCTCGAACACGCCCTGAAGGGCAAGGGCGCCATGCCTGCCCAGGGCGGCGGCGACTTCGAAGACCTCGAAGTGGGCCGTGCCGTGGTCTACATGGCCAACGCCGGCGGCGCCAAGTTCCCGGTGCCGGATCGCCCGGCTCCGGCCGCCTCCGCCGATGCACCCGCTGCCGAAGGCGCTGCTGGAGCGGCTCCCGCAGCTGCTGCAGCCGGCGCTGCGGCCGCACCCGCGGCCCCTGCGGCGGCAGCAGCCCCTACTCCCGCGGCGAGCGCTCCCGCCGCCAACTAGGCGTTTACCCTAGTCTCAGGAACGAAGCCGGCCCAGCGCCGGCTTTTTTCATGGGCGGGTGGCCTCTGCTGCAGCAGCGGCTTCGGCGTGGTGTTGCGCCGGGCTCAGCACGTGCCCGAAGCGGCCGGGCAGTCGTGCGGCACGCTCTTCCTCCGGCGTCCAGAGCCCGCGTTCGATGGCCTCCGCCGCAATGCCGACGTCCTGCGTGTGCACCAGCCCGAGCCCGGCCGGCGACGACAGATAGAGCCTGCCCTCTTCGTCGAGCAGGCAGCCGGTCACCTCGGCGGGCTGGCCGGTGTGCGCCGTGACGGTGAAGCCGTCGCCCTGCTCGGCCACGCGCCACACCAGGGGCGCCGCCTCCAGCTCCACGTACACGCGCTGCGGCCCGTTCTGGAAAAACCACTGTCCTTCGCCGTCGTGCTCGTAGTTGCGGTGAATGAACTCGATCAGCTTGTCGTGCCTGAGCATCGATCCCTTCGCTGCTGGAAAGGGGCCTTCGGCCTGCGTGCGGTCGTCGCGCATGTACCAGTTGCCGCGCGCGTCCAGACCGAGCCAGCCGTAGCAGTGCGGCACGTTGGGCCATTTGGCGAGTGCCTGTTTGACGATGTCATCCATGAAGCTATTGTGCTCGCCGTCAGGCGTGGCGGGCCAGCCAGCCGCCTACGCGCTCCGGCATGCCGCGCACGTGCCCCGGCGGCAGCCCCATGGGAAAGCCCACGTGGCCGCCATGCGCGGGCTGCCACAGCGTGACGTGCGCACCCACCTCGCCGGGCAGCGGCAGGCTGCTGGCGGGAATGAAAGGGTCGTTGCGCGCGTTCACCACCAGCGCGGGCACGCGGATGGATGCCAGGTGCGGCTTGGCCGAGCCCCGGGCCCAGTAGTCGTCGGCATCGCGGAAGCCGTGCAGGGGCGCGGTGAAGATGTCGTCGAAGGCATAGAGGTCGCGCGCGGCCAGCAGGCGGTCGCGGTCGAAAAGGCCAGGGAACTGCGCCAGCTTGGCCATGGCCTTGGGCTTCATGGTCGCAAGGAACATGCGCGTGTAGACCAGCTTGTTGAAGCCCCTGCCGATGGCTTCGCCGCCCGCCGCCAGGTCGAGCGGCGCACACACCGAGGCCACCGCGTTCACCACGCCGGCAGCCGTTTCACCGGCCTCCGAGGCCCATCGCATCAGCGCATTGCCGCCGAGCGACACGCCCGCGGCCAGCACCGGGCCGCCGCCCTTGCGCGCATGCTGCTCGCGCATGCGCGAGAGGATCCAGCCGATCTCCTCGAAGTCGCCCGAGTGATAGGCGCGCGGCGCCAGGTTCAGCTCGCCGCTGCAGCCGCGGAAATGCGGCACCGCGAAGGCCATGCCCTGCGACGCGGCGAATGCGGCGAAGGCTTCGGCGTAATGGCTGCGCGATGAACCCTCCAGGCCGTGGAACAGCACCAGCAGCGGCGCCGGCTGCCGGGGCGCATCGAAGAAGTCGACGTCGATGAAGTCGCCGTCGGGCGTCTGCCAGCGCTCGCGCCGGTAGACCGGCGCCGGCCCGTCGAAGCGGCGTGCATAGAGCGCGGGCCAGATCGTCTGCAGGTTGCCGCCGGGCAGCCAGCGCGGCGCCATGTAGCCCATGGCCGTCGAGGGGGGAAGGGCCCGAAGCGGATGACGAGGGAGCGGAAGGAACGAAGGACGGCATCGATCAATGCAGGGTCTGGGGCGGATCGTTGGCGTCGTCGGGTTCGCGCGCGCTGCCGGGGCTCGCATGGTGCGCCACCAGGCGCCAGCCCTGCGCGGTCTTGTGATAGACGTTGGTGGCCAGCACGAAAGCGTGGCGCGGGCCCTCGGCCGTGAGCACCTCGATGCGCTCCAGCACGTTGTGCACCGCGCTGGCGAGCGATTCGATCTTGCGCACGCGCGCGGGCGTGGCGTGGATGGCGCCGTTGCCGAACATCTGCTCGAAGGCCGCGCGGATCGCGACCGCGCCCACGAGCCGCGGACCGCCGGGGTGCACGCAGAACACCTCGTCCTCGTCGGCCCAGCAGGCCATCAGTGCATCGATGTCGCCGCGTTGCAGCGCTTCGTAGAAGGCCGCTTCGACGTCGTCGGCAGTGCCGCCGATGGCCGCGGCGGCGCGGAGTGGAGTCTTGGGCATGGCGTGATTCTGCCGCGCAGTCGGTGACGGGGGCACTGCACCGCTTTGGCACGGTCCGCACCGCGGTGCCGCAATCCTGGCGAATCGCCTGCTCCGTTTTGGACCAAATGGTCAAACACAAACCTGAAAATACCACTAAGCCATTGATTTAAAACAACTTTTCAAACTGGCACGCCGCATGCTAGGAGCTGCGCAATCACGCAACAGGAGTCCTTCCATGAACGTCGGCATCTTCATTCCCATCGGCAACAACGGCTGGCTGCTTTCCGAAAACGCGCCCCAGTACAAGCCCAGCTTCGAGCTCAACAAGCAGATCACGCTGAAGGCCGAGCGCTACGGCGTGGACTTCGCGCTGTCCATGATCAAGCTGCGCGGCTTCGGCGGCAAGACGGAGTTCTGGGACCACAACCTGGAGTCGTTCACGCTCATGGCCGGCCTCGCGGCCGTCACCAGCAAGATCAAGCTGTTTGCCACGGCCGCATCGCTGGTCATGCCGCCGGCCATCGTCGCGCGCATGTCGTCGACCATCGACTCCATCTCCAACGGCCGCTTCGGCCTGAACCTCGTCACCGGCTGGCAGCGCCCCGAGTACTCGCAGATGGGCATGTGGCCCGGCGACCAGTTCTTCGGCACGCGCTACCAGTACCTCAGCGAATACATCCAGGTGCTGCGCGACCTGTGGGGCACCGGCCGGTCGGACTTCAAGGGCGAGCATTTCAAGATGGACGACTGCCGCATGAGCCCGCAACCGCAGGCCGACATGAAGGTGATCTGCGCCGGCCAGAGCGACGCGGGCATGGAGTTCTCCGCCAGGTACGCCGACTACAACTTCTGCTTCGGCAAGGGCGTGAACACACCCAAGGCCTTCGCGCCCGCGGCCCAGAAGCTCATCGAGGCCACCGCCAAGACCGGCCGCCACGTCACCACCTACGTGCTGATGATGGTGATCGCCGACGAGACCGACGAGGCCGCGCGCGCCAAGTGGGAGCACTACAAGGCCGGCGCCGACCACGAAGCCATTGCATGGCTGGGCCAGCAGGGCGCGGCCGACACCAAGTCGGGCGCCGACACCAACGTGCGTCAGATGGCCGACCCGACCTCGGCCGTGAACATCAACATGGGCACGCTGGTGGGCTCCTACGCAAGCGTCGCGCGCATGCTCGACGAAGTGGCCGAGGTGCCCGGCACCGAAGGCGTGCTGCTGACCTTCGACGACTTCCTGCAGGGCGTGGAAGCCTTCGGCGAGCGTATCCAACCGCTCATGAAGAGCCGCGCGCACGTGCAGAGCCCCGTGCCGTCGCAGGTCGAGCCCCAGCGCCTCGCGGCCTGAACAGGAGCACCCACGTGAGCGCACCCGCACGCAACACCACCCTCACCTCGACCACGCCCGTCGGCGCGCCGCGCCTGCCCGGCGCACCCGCACCGCTGGTGCTGCCGGCACGCCCCGAGCCCCTTGCGATGCACGCCAGCGATTCGGCGCTGATCGTCGTCGACATGCAGAACGCCTATGCATCCATTGGCGGGTATGTCGACTCGGCCGGCTTCGACATCTCCGGCGCGCAGGGCACCATCGCCAACATCGTGCGCGCCATTGCCGCGGCGCGCGCGGCCGGCATGCTGGTCGTGTTCCTGCAGAACGGCTGGGACGCCGACTACGTGGAAGCCGGCGGGCCCGGCTCGCCCAACTGGCACAAGTCGAACGCGCTCAAGACCATGCGCGCCAAACCCGAGCTGCAGGGCAAGTTCCTCGCCAAGGGCGGCTGGGACTACGAACTCATCGACCAGATGAAGCCGCAGGCCGGCGACATCGTCGTGCCCAAGACGCGCTACAGCGGCTTCTTCAACAGCACGCTCGACAGCACGCTGCGCGCGCGCGGCATCCGGCACCTGGCCTTCACCGGCATCGCGACCAACGTGTGCGTGGAGTCGACGCTGCGAGACGCCTTCCACCTCGAGTACTTCGCCGTGATGCTGGAAGACGCCACGCACGAACTCGGCGGCCCGGCCATCCAGAAGGCATCGGTCTACAACGTCGAGACCTTCTTCGGATGGGTCTCCACGGTGGACCAGTTCTGCGCCACCTTCGCCGCGCCGCAAGCCGTTTCCCAACCCGCGTCGGCCGAAGCGGCCGTCGCCTGATTCACCTTCATCGAGGAGTTCCCCAATGCCCAAGCAAGCCATCATCCCTCCCGGCACCGGCGTGCCGCTCGCCCCCTATGTTCCCGGCACGCTCGCCGACGGCGTGCTCTACGTGTCGGGCACGCTGCCCTTCGACAAGGACAACAACGTGGTGCACGTCGGCGACGCGAGCGCGCAGGCCCGGCATGTGCTCACCATCATCAAGGGCGTGGTCGAGGCCGCCGGCGGCACCATGGACGACGTGACCTTCAACCAGATCATGCTCAAGGACTGGGCCGACTACGCAAAGATCAACGCGGTGTACGCCGAGTTCTTTCCCGGCACCAAGCCCGCGCGGTACTGCATCCAGTGCGGCCTGGTGAAGCCCGATGCGCTGATCGAGATCGCCTCGATCGCGCACATCGGCAACAAGGCCTGAGGCGCCGCATGCCTTCGCTGCACTACGAGGTGCACGGGCCGTCCGAGGCGCCCTCCACCGTGCTGCTGTCGTCGGGCCTCGGTGGCTCGGCCGGCTTCTGGCAACCGCAGCTCGGCGCGCTGGTCGACGCCGGGCACCGCGTCGTCGCCTACGACCAGCGCGGCACGGGCCGCAGCCCCGGCGCGCTGCCCGCTGCCTATGCCATCGAGGACATGGCGCAGGACGTGCTGGAAATCCTCGACGCCACGAACACTTCGCGGTGCCACTTCGCGGGCCATGCGCTCGGCGGCCTCGTGGGCTTGCAGCTCGCGCTGGATGCACCCTCGCGCATTGCGAGCCTCGTTCTCATCAACGCATGGTCGAAGCCCAACCCGCATTCGGCGCGCTGCTTCGATGCCCGGCTCGCGCTGCTCGGCGCATGCGGTGCGCGCGCCTACGTGGAAGCGCAGCCGATCTTCCTCTACCCCGCAGCCTGGGCCGCCGAGCACGCGCAGCGCGTGGCCGACGAAGTCGATCACGCCTTCGCCCATTTTCCCGGCGAGGCCAACATGCGCGCGCGCATCGCCGCCCTGCGCGCCTTCGACATCGACGCACGCCTGGGCGACATCGCCGCGCCCGCATTGGTGGCCGCGGCCAAGGACGACGCACTCGTGCCCTGGACCTGCTCCCAGCGCCTGGCCGATGGCCTGCGCGACGTCACGCTCGACTTCATGCCGCACGGCGGCCACGCCCACAGCGTGACCGAGGCCGAAGCCTTCAACCGCAGCCTGCTCGACTTTCTTTCGCGGGTCACCGCACCCGCAGTTCCAGCATGACCACTCTTGCATCCACACTCGACGACGCAGCGCTGTCGCTGCTGTTCACCGCCGCACGCAGCCACAACGGCTGGACCGACGAGCCCGTCACCGACGCGCAACTGCGGCAGATCTATTCGCTCGCGAGCCTGGGCCCGACCTCGGCCAACTGCTCGCCCGCGCGCTTCGTGTTCGTGCGCACGCCCGAAGGCAAGCAGCGCCTGGCGCCCGCGCTCTCCAAGGGCAACCTCGACAAGACCATGAGCGCGCCGGTCACCGTCATCGCCGCATGGGACCGCAAGTTCTACGACAAGCTGCCCACGCTGTTCCCGCATGCCGACGCGCGCAGCTGGTTCACCGGCAGCCCCGAGGCCGCGCATGAGACCGCCTTCCGCAACGCGAGCCTGCAGGCCGGCTATCTGCTGCTGGCCGCGCGCGCGGCGGGCCTGGACGCCGGCCCGATGTCGGGCTTCGACAAGGCGAAGGTCGACGCGGCCTTTTTCGAGGGCACCGACTGGACCGTCAATTTCCTCATCAACCTCGGCCACGGCGATGCGTCGAAGGTGTTCGGCCGCCTGCCGCGGCTGCCCTTCGACGAAGCCTGCGTGCTGGCCTGAAGGAGTCACTCTCCATGTTGAACGCCATGGCCTCCCACGCCCCTTCGTCATCGAACCCCGCCGGCTTGCCCGCGGGCTTGCAGAAGGCCGACTACCGCAACGCGATGGCGCGGCTGGGCGCGGCGGTGAACATCATCACCACCGACGGCCCGGCAGGCCGCGCCGGCTTCACCGCATCGGCCGTGTGCAGCGTGACCGACGAGCCGCCGACGCTGCTGGTGTGCCTGAACCGGTCCGCTTCCGTGTACCCGGCGTTCAAAGCCAACGGCGTGCTGTGCGTGAACGTGCTGGCAGCGGGCCACCAGTCGCTGTCCGCGTTGTTCGGCGGCAAGACGCCGATGGACGAGCGCTTCGCCGCCGGCCGCTGGAGCCGCAAGACCACCGGCTCGCCGATGCTCGACGATGCGGCGGTGTCCTTCGACTGCCGCGTGGTGCACGCGACGAGCGCGGGCACGCACGACGTGCTGTTCTGCGAGGCCGTGTCGATTGCGATCGGCGGCGCGGCGCAGGGCTTGATCTACTTCGACCGGCGCTATCACGAGATCGCGGCGCCGCCCCAGCACTGAATTGCTTCCTCCCCCGGAAGGGGAGGGAGCAAGGCAAGAGTCAGCGCGGCGCGATGCCCTGCAGCACGATGCGCTGAACGTTCTCCACCGTCTCCTCGAAGAACGCCGCATCTTCCAGCGTGTGCCCCGTCAGCGCCTGCACCTGCACGCCGAAATCCGCGTAGTGCTGCGTCACCGCCCACAGCGCGAAGATCAGGTGGTGCGGATCGATCGGCGCCAGCTTGCCGGACTCGACCCAGGCGCGGATCACTTCCGATTTCTTCTCCACCAGCGAGCGCAGCTCGCGGTCCAGTTCGTCGCGCAGCAGCGGCGCGCCCTGGATCATTTCAAGGCAGAACAGCCGCGATGCATCGGGCCGGTCGCGCGACACCACCAGCTTGCGGCGGATGTAGCCGCCGATGGCCTCGGCCGGGTCCTGCTCGGCGCTGAAGCCGCGCAGCGGTTCGAGCCACAGCGCGAGCAGGTCGCGCAGCACGTTGACGTAGAGCTCTTCCTTGTTCGCGAAGTAATAGAGCAGGTTGCTCTTCGACACATCGGCACGCGCCGCCACCTGGTCGATCGATGTGCCGTGCAGGCCGAAGCGCGAGAACAGCCCCAGCGCCGCGCCGAGGATCGCGCTGCGCTTGTCCTCGATCTGGCGCAGCCGCCGGTTCACGGCCGACGCACTGCGCACGGCCGGCTTGGCACGCTTGCGCGCCGGTTTGTCGGTACTGCTGCTGGCTGCGGCCAGCGCCTTGGTCTTCGGCATCTTCCCTCGCTCTTCTCTTCACGTTCATCGGTTTTCAAAAGGCGCACCACTGTAAGGCCACGGTGCATCGCCTTGCGTCACGACCGGCGGCACAACGCGGTGTTGCGCACCATGCTGACGCGGCGAATGCGATTTGTCCATTTGGTCCAACTGGCACAGACGTTGCATGGCGAAAGGCATGCCAACGCATGCACGACTGCATGACCGACCGAATGAGGAAGCTGCCATGACCCTGCTGTCCGTTCCCATCATCGATCTCGCGCCCTACTTCGACGGCACCGCCGAAGGCAAGTCGGCGGTTGCGAGAAAAGTCGACGAAGCCTGCCGAAGCATCGGCTTTCTCGTCATCACCAACCACGGCATCGCGCCCGAGCTGATAGAGCGCGTGTCGTCGCTCTCGCGCCAGTTCTTCGACATGCCGCTGGCCGAGAAGCGCAAGGTCGACCGGCCGCGCGAAGACGCGGTGCGCGGCTACAGCGCGGTCGGCGAAGAGGGGCTCTCCTACAGCCTCGAAGAGGCAGCGCCCGGCGACCTGAAGGAGTCGTTCTCCATCGGCCCGTCGAACGTGCCCGACGACGACTATCACCGCGGCCCCGCCGCCGGCCCGCACTTCGAGCCCAACAGCTGGCCGCCCATCGACGGTTTCCGCGAAGCCTACGAAGGCTACTTCGAGGCCATGAGCGATCTCTCGCGCTCGCTGATGCGCATCTTCGCGCTCGGCCTCTCCCTGCCCGAGACCTTCTTCGACGACAAGATCGACGAGCACATCAGCATGTTCCGCGTGCTGAGCTATCCACCGCAGCGCGAGCAGCCGCTGCCGGGCCAGTTGCGCGCGGGCGCGCACAGCGACTACGGCAGCCTCACCATCGTGCTGCCCGACGACAAGGGCCTGCAGGTGTTCAACAAGGCAGGCCAGTGGGTCGACGTGCCGCAGGTCGAGGGCGGCCTGGTCGTCAACATTGCCGACCTGATGATGCAGTGGACCAACGACCAGTGGGTGTCCACGCTGCACCGCGTGATCAACCCGCCGTTCGAGGTGGCGAGCACCAACCGCCGCCAGTCGCTGGTGTTCTTCCACCAGCCGAACTACGACGCGATGGTCGAGTGCCTGCCGAGCTGCCTCGCGCCCGGCGAGGTTGCCAAGTACGCGCCCATTTCCTCCGGAGACCACCTGACGTCGAAGTTCGTCAAGCAGACGACCTTCGGCGGGACCAAGGTGGTGGCTTGAGATGACTTACCGCTGTTCTTCGGGGCGCGCTCACGCCGAGCAGTTGTTGATCAGCCGAGCACCAGCAGCGTGCCCTGTGCACAGGGCGTCGGGTGCTCCCCGCAGCGAAATAAAGGAGGAGCCCGAAGGGCGGGGGACATTCGCGGAGGGGAGTACCCGACGGCCTGTGCACGCGCCCTGAAAAACACCACATCAAAAAGCACAGACATGGCACACCTCTCCTACGTCAACGTCTTCGCCAAAGACGTGGTCGCGCTCAGCGGCTTCTACCAGCGCGTGTTCGGCTTCACAGAGATAGAAGCCATCCGCTCCCCCATCTTCCGCGGCCTGGACACCGGCAAGTCGAGCCTCGGCTTCAACGCGCTCGACGCCTACGAGCTGCTGCACCTGAGCGAGTACTCCGACACACGCGGCGTCAAGTTCCTGCTGAACATCGACGTCGACAGCCAGGCCGACGTCGACCGCATGGTGCCCGTTGCCCTGGAGGCCGGCGCCACGCTGGTGAAGGCGCCCTACGTCACTTACTACAACTGGTACCAGTCGGTGCTGCTCGACCCCGAAGGCAACGTGTTCCGCATCAATTTCATGATGTAGCCGCACGCGACCTCCCCCCTTTTTTTCTCCTCTCTTCCCATGCTCCCCACGAAAGGTTGCTTCATGCCGCGCACTCCCTCCCACGGCCCCGTCCTCGGGCTTGCCATGACCCTCGCAGCCGGCGGCGCGCTCTTCACCACGCTGCCCGCCGCTGCGGCCGACGGCTTCACGCTCAAGGACAAGCCGAAGATCGCGATGCTCTACTTCGGCCCCAAGAACGACGGCGGCTGGACGCAGGCCTTCGACGAAGCCCGCGTGAAGATCGAGAAGGAAATCGGCCAGAAGATCCAGTTCGTCGAGAACGTGCCCGAAGACGCATCGGCCATCAAGCCCGCCGCGGAGAAGTTCATCCAGCGCGGCGCCAACATCGTCATCGGCACCGCCTTCGGATACTCCGACAGCTTCAAGGACCTGGCCGCCAAGTACCCCGACGTGGCCTTCCTCAACGGCTCGGGCACCACCAACGGCAGCAACCTCGAGTCGTTCTACGGCCGCACCTACGAGAGCCAGTACCTCTGCGGCATGGCCGCAGGCGCGGCGTCGAAGACCGGCAAGCTCGGCTTCGTCGCGGCCAACCCCTTCGGCGTGGTGAACTGGACCATCAACGCCTTCGCGCTCGGCGCGCAGAAGATGAACCCGAACGCCACCGTCAACGTGATCTACACCGGCGCGTGGAACGACCCGGTGAAGGAACGCGCGGCAGCCGCGGCATTGATCGACCAGGGCGCCGACGTGATCGGCCAGCACGTCGACAGCCCCACGCCGCAGATCGTGGCGCAGGAGCGCGGCGTGTACGGCACCGGCCACCACCGCGACCTGCGCCAGTTCGCGCCCAAGGCCACGCTGTGCTCGTCGGTGTGGGTGTGGGACCGCTTCCTCACGCCGGAACTCAAGAAGATCATGGCCGGCAACTGGAAGCCAGCCCAGTACGGCGCCTTCATCGAGATGAAGGACGGCGGCACCGACATCGCCGGCTTCGGCCCGGCCGTGCCCAAGGACAAGGCCGCGCTCATCACCGCCGAGCGCGACGCGATCATGAAGGGCAAGCAGATCTACGCCGGCCCGCTCGCCGACCGCGACGGCAAGGAGCGCGTCGCCAAGGGCGCGGTGCTGTCCGATGCCGACCTCTGGAAGATGGACTGGTTCGTCAAGGGCGTGGTCACGCAGAAGTAAGCCATGCCCAATGCGCTGGAACTCACCGGCATCCGCAAGTCCTTCGACGGCTTCGCGGCACTGACCGACGCCCACTTCACCGCGCGCTGGGGCGAGGTGCATGCCCTGCTCGGCGAGAACGGCGCGGGCAAGTCGTCGCTCATGAACATCGCGGCCGGGCTCTATGCGCCCGAGGCGGGCCAGCTGCTGGTGGATGACAACGCGGTGCGCTTCGCCGGCCCGCGCGATGCGGCCAGGCAGCGCATCGGCATGGTCCACCAGCATTTCAAGCTGGTGCGGCCGTTCACCGTGGCGCAGAACATCCTGCTCACCGCGCCGCCGCCTGTCGGCTTCCAGAGCCACGGCGAAAGGCTGCGCGAAATAGAGCGCGACATCCGCAACAAGGCCTCGGAGCTGGGCTTCGACATCGATCCGTCGAAGCGCGTCGATGCGCTGTCGATCGCCGAGCAGCAGCGCGTGGAGATCCTCAAGGTGCTGCTGGCGGGCGCGCGCATCCTGATCCTCGACGAGCCCACCGCCGTGCTGACCGACCAGGAAGCCGCGCGCCTGCTGCAGACCGTGCAGGGGCTGGCGCGCAAGGGCGCCGCGGTGGTGCTGGTCACGCACAAGATGGCCGACGTGAAAACGTACGCCGACCGCGTGACGGTGATGCGCGGCGGCCGCACGGTAGCCACGCTGAAGCCGGCCGAGGCCACGACCGCCGAGCTGGTCAAGCTCACGGTGGGCGAGTCGATCGCCGCGCAGGGCTTCCAGGCCCCGGCCGCATCGCGCGGCCCGGTGCGGCTGACGGTGCGCGGGCTGCGCACGCCTGCTTCGCCCGAAGGCCGGCGGGTGCTCGACGGTGTCGACCTCGAACTGCATGCCGGCGAGATCTACGGGCTTGCCGGCGTGGGCGGCAACGGGCAAGGCGAACTGGCGGGCGCCATCATGGGGCTGCCGGGCGAAGCCACCGAAGGCGAGATCCGGCTCGAAGGCCACGGCGACCTGAAGACCATGGCCGCATCCGCGCGGCGCGGCATCGGCATTGCCGCGATTCCGGCCGACCGCTACGGCCTCGCGCTCGCGGGTGGCCTGTCGGTGGCGGAGAACTACGCCATCGGCCGCGTGCACACCGGCCGCTACGGCCCCGTGTGGCGCCTGCGCCGGGGCCGCATCCAGGCAGACACGCAGGAGGCGGTACGCGCCTTCGACGTGCAGGGCGTGCGCTCCGTCGCGCAGAAGGCGGCGCTGCTGTCGGGCGGCAATGCGCAGAAGCTGGTGCTGGCGCGCGAGTTTGGCAAGTCGCCGACGCTGGTGCTTGCGCACAGCCCGAGCCGCGGCCTCGACGTGCGCGCCAGCGCAGAGGTGCACGCGCGGCTGCGCGCCGCGCGCGACGGCGGCGCTGCGGTGCTGCTGATCAGCGAAGACCTCGACGAGGTGCTGCAGCTCGCCGACCGCGTGGGCGTGATGACGCGCGGGCGCATCGCCGGCGAGTTCGCACAGCCCGCCGACCGGCAGGCGATAGGGCAGGCGATGGTGGACCATGGCTGAAGCATCCCTCTCCGCAAACATGGCAAGCGCACCGAACACCGTCGCGGCAAAGCCGCCGCAGCCGCTGGCGCACCGCCGCTACGCGCTGGAGATCCGCCAGCACATGGCATGGCGCTGGCAGGCGCTGATCCTCGCGGCGGCGCTGCTGGTGGGCTTCGCCATCTCCGCCGCCATCCTGGTGGCGGCCGGCGTGCCCGCCGACGAACTGGCCAACGAGTTCGTCACGCAGACCTTCCTCGATGGCCAGAACTTCCGCGCGGTGCTGTTCCAGGCGGCGCCGATGATCCTCGTCGGCCTGGCCGGTGCCATCGCGTTCCGCGCGCGCTTCTGGAACCTCGGGCTCGAGGGCCAGATGATCTGGGGCGCCATCGGCGCCACGGCGGTGTCGATGTGGCAGATCGGCCCCGAGAACCTGCGCCTGCCGCTCATGTTCATCGCGGCCGTCGGCTGCGGGCTGCTGTGGGTGCTGGGCCCGGCGTGGCTGAAGCTGAAGCTGGGCGTGAACGAGATCATCTCGACGCTGATGCTCAACTACATGGCGGCCAACTTCCTGCTGCACCTGGTGTACGGAAGCTGGAAGGACCCGAAGGACAACTTTCCCTATTCGCCGCAGTTCCGCGCGTTCGAGCGGCTGCCCGAACTCGGCGGCGGCGTGGGCAGCTCGATCCTGCTGGCGGGCGTGGTCGCGCTGCTCGCATGGTGGCTGGTGAGCGTGAGCCGCGCGGGCCTGTACCTGCGCTTCGTCGACGCCAACCCGCGCGTCGCGCATGCCAACGGCGTGCCGGTGCGGCGCACCATCTACGGCGCGGTGCTGCTGTCGGGTGCGATGGCCGGTCTCGCGGGCTTCGCCGTTGCGGCGGGGCAGGAAGGCAGGCTCACGCAGGCCTTCTACCAGGGCTACGGCTTCTCGGGCATCCTCATTGCCTTCCTCGCGCGCAACAACCCGCTGGCGGCCACGGTGGTGGCGCTGCTGGTGGCGGCGCTGTTCGTCACCGGGCGCAGCCTGCAGGTGTTCTACCAGGTGCCGTTCTCGATGGTGCAGCTCATACAGGCCATCATCGTGGTGTGCGTGGCGTCGAGCGATTTCTTCATCCGCCACCGGCTGCGCCGCGTGGGCGCGGAGGCTTTTCGATGAGCGGCGGCATCGTCCTCAACTGGCTGGCGAGCACGCCGGACTTCGCGGTACCCTATGCGCTCGCGGCGCTCGGCCTGATCATCTGCGAGCGCGCGGGCGTGCTGGCGCTCGGTGCCGAGGGGCTGATGCTGGTCGGCGCATTGGCCGGCATCGGCGCACAGATCGCCATCGGGCAGCCGGCGGTGTCGCTGGTGCTGGCCATGCTCGCGGCCAGCGTGGTGTCGGTGCTGTTCGCGGTGATGGTGATCTGGCTGCGCGTGAACCAGGTGATTGCAGGGCTGGCGCTGGTGTTCTTCTGCCAGGGGCTCACGGCGCTGGTCGGCTCCATGGCCGAGTGGACCAACCACGCGACCGAAGGCATCGGCGCGATGGGCCTGTGGCCGCTGTCGATGCTGCCGGGCGTGGGCAGGCTCTTCGAGCAGAACGCGATGGTGTGGCTCACGCTGCCGATCTTCTGCGCGGTGGCTTGGTTCTTCGCGCGCACCTCCACCGGCCTGCGGCTGCGCGCGGTGGGCGAGAACCCGCAGGCCGCCGACGCCGCCGGCATCCGCGTGGCGGCATGGCGCTTCGCGGCGGTGCTCGCGGGCTCGGCGCTGGTGGGGCTGGCGGGCGCGTACATCTCGGTGGTCAGCACCAAGCTGTGGATCGCGGGCATGACCGGCGGGCGCGGCTGGATCGCCGTGGGCCTCGTGATCTTCGCGCGCTGGTCGCCGTGGAAGGCGCTGGTGGGCGCGCTGCTTTTCGGCTGCATCGAGGCGCTGATTCCGCAGCTGGCCGCCGCCGGCGTGCAGCTGCCGCAGTACTTCGTGATGATGACGCCCTATGCGGTGACGCTGGGCGTGATGGTGTGGGTCGCGCTCTCCAGGCGCGGCGCCGATGAAGAGCCCGGTGCGCTGGGCCAACCCTATGTGCGGGAAGAACGCCGATGAAGGCCTGGGTCTACAACGAGGAGCGCGAGCTCGACGCGGCGCAGTTCGCCGACTACCTGAACCCGGCCACCACGGCCGTGGTCTCCATCGACATGCACCGGGGCCATCTCGACGACGACCCCGACTGCCCCTGCCCCGCGCCGCGCGCACGCGACGTGGTGGCGCCCATCGACAGCTTCCACGACGAAGTGCGCGCGCTGGGCGTGCGCATCGTGCACGTCAAGTCGGTGCTGCGGCCCGGCGGCGAGGACGACACGCGCGGCATTCCGGCCGCATGGCGGCGCACCTTCCCGCTGCATGTGGGCGAGATTCCGAATGCCGATGCGCATGCCATCGAAGGCACCAAGTGGACCGAGTGGGTCACGCGCGTGGAGCCCGGCGACATGCGCGTGGACAGCAAGCGCCGGCTCTCGGCGTTCTATCCGACCGACCTCGACTTTCTGCTGCGCAACCAGCGCATCGAAACGGTGGTGCTCGACGGCGGCTTCACCGACTGCTGCGTGCTCAACACCGCCTTCGACGCCAACAACCACAACTACCGCGTGATCGTGCTGCGCGACCTGGTGCGGGGCACCGACGCGCACCTGGAAGGCGCGGCGCTGGCGATGGTGTCGCTGCACCTGGGCCTGGTGATGGACTCGCGCGAGCTGCTGCGCAAGTGGCGCGGCCTGGCTGGCGGCCAGCCTTCCCCGTCTTCTCTTTCCTGATCCGCCCTCCGTCTTCCTGCTGAACCCCGACGCCCGATGCCGAACTCCATTCCCCTCGTCGATCTCGGCGGCAACCTCGACCCGAGCACCGCCGCCGCCAAAACTTCCGCCCTGCAGCTGCACGAGGCGCTGAGCACCATCGGCTTCGCCTACATCTCGGGCCACACGGTGCGCCGCGCCACGCGCGATGCGGCCTTTGCGGCTTCGCGCGAGTTCCACGCCTCCACGCTCGAACAGAAGCAGTCGCTCGCGATCAACGCCTTCCATCGCGGCTACATGGGCATGGCCTCGTCGACCATCGTGACCTCGTCGGTCGCCAAGGTCACGCGCCCGAACATGAGCGAATCGCTGATGCTCATGCACGAGCTGCCGCCCGACGACAAGGGCCTGCTCGCCGGCCTGCCGATGCAGGGCCCCAACCAGTGGCCCGAATGGCTGCCGGGCTTCAAACCCGCCATGACGCAGTACGTGAGCGAGGTGGACGCGCTCGGGCGCTACATCGTGCGTCTGATTGCAATGAGCCTCGGCCTGGAGGCGCATGCGCTCGACCACCACTTCGAGCACCCCACCACCTTCCTGCGCGCGCTGCACTATCCGCCGCAGCCGCCCGTCGACGACGACCAGATGGGCTCGGCGCCGCACACCGACTACGGAATCATCACCCTGCTCGCGCAGGACGACTCCGGCGGCCTGCAGGTTCGGCCGCGCGGCGGCGACTGGATCGAGGCGCCGCCGATTGCGGACACCTACGTGCTCAACGTCGGCGACATGCTGGCGCGCTGGACCAATGACCGCTTCGTGTCCACGCCGCACCGGGTCATCAACCGCTCGGGCGGCGACCGTTACTCGCTGCCGTACTTTCTCGACCCCGCCATGGACGCGCTGATCGAGTGCCTGCCCACCTGCACCGACGCCCAGCATCCGCCGCGCTACGACCCCGTCACCTACGGCCACTACCTGCTCGAGCGCCTCGACAAGAACTACGCCTACCGCAAGCAGGCCCAGCCCTGACAGCGCCTCCTTTTCCCATCTTCCCCAGGATCTCCATCATGAAAAACTTCTCCCGCCGCGACTGCCTGCAAGCCATGGCCGCAGCGGCCGGCATGTCTGCGCTGGCCATGCCCGGCATGTCGCTCGCCGCGCAGAACCTCGTCGTCAACACCTACGGAGGCCGCTGGGAAAAGTTCTGGCGCTCCGACCTGATGCCGATGTTCATGAAAACGGCCGGCGTGCAGACCACGCTCGACGTGGGCCTGGGCAAGAACTTCGTGGCCAACCTGCGCGCCGCCGGCGTCGAGAAGCCGCCCTACAGCATCCTGATGGTCAACGAGAACATCGCAAGCCTGGTGCGCGCCGAAGGCTACTTCGAGCCCATTCCCGCGGCCAAGGTGCCCAACCTCGCGAACGTGTACCCGATCCTGCGCAACCCCGGCGACAACGGCGTGCGCGGCATCGTCTCGACCATCGGCATCGGCTACCGCAAGGACCTGGTGAAGACGCCGCCCAAGTCGTGGTCGGACCTGTGGAGCAACCCCGAGTTCAAGGGCAAGATCGGCCTCTACCAGATCGGCAACACCGCCGCGATGCTGTTCCTGCTGATGACGGCCAAGCTCTACGGCGGCTCGCAGGACGCCATCGACCGCGCCTTCGCCGAGATCAAGAAGCTGCTGCCGTTCACGCAGGCCGACTGGAGCGGCACGCTGTCTACCATGCTCACGCGCGGCGACGTGACCGTGGCGGTGATCGACTTCCCCGAGATCGTGGCGCTGCAGAAAAAAGGCGTGCCGGTGGAAATGGTGGTGCCCACCGAAGGCGTGCTGGCCTTCGAGCAGTCGTTCAACGTGCTGAAGAATGCGCCGGCCAAGGAAGAGGCCTACAAGTACCTCGACTTCATCCTGCGCGCCGACGTGCAGGAAATGATGGCCAGGGAATTCTTCACCTCGCCGACCCACATGGGCTCCAAGCTGCCGCCCGATCTCGCCAGGGACGTGCCGGTGAGCGGCGAGCGCATGAAGTCGATCTTCCAGTTCGACTGGACCAAGGTCAATCCGCAGGTGGCGGCCATCACCGACCGCTGGAACCGGGAGATGAAGTGAACGCAGCCAGCCCCGCACGCACGGCGCCCGCGCGCCGCACCACGAGGGTGTCGCTCGACGGCCTGCGCAAGCGTTTCGACAACGCGCCGGCGCCGGCCATCGCGCACCTCGACCTGAAGACCGAGGAAGGCGAGTTCATCTCGCTGCTGGGCCCGAGCGGCTGCGGCAAGACCACCACGCTGCGCTGCGTGGCGGGTTTCGAGTTTCCCGACGAAGGCCGCGTGCGCCTGAACGACGAGGACATCACCGACCTGCCGCCGGAGAAGCGCGACATCGGCATGGTGTTCCAGAACTACGCGCTGTTTCCGCACCTCACGGTGTGGCGCAACCTGGCGTTCGGCCTGGAGATGCGCGGCATCGGCAAGGCCGAGTGCAAGCGCCGCATCGACGACGTGCTCGCGATGGTGCAGCTCACCGCCATGGCCGAGCGCTACCCGCGCCAGCTCTCCGGCGGCCAGCAGCAGCGCGTGGCGCTGGCGCGCGCGCTGGTCGTGGAGCCGCGGCTGCTGCTGCTCGACGAGCCGCTCGCCAACCTGGACGCCGTGCTGCGCGAAGACATGCGCGTGTTCATTCGCGAACTGCAGAAGCGCGTAGGCATCACCACGCTGTACGTCACGCACGACCAGTCGGAGGCGATGGTGATGTCCGACCGCGTGGCCGTGATGCTGGGCGGCCGGCTGCTGCAATTCGACGTGCCGGAGGCGATCTACATGCGCCCGCGCAACGTGGAGGTGGCGCGCTTCATCGGCCGCTCGAACCTCATCGAAGGCCGCGTCGAAGGGCTCACCGACGAGCCCGGCCCGTACCCGACCTACCGCGTGAGCACCGCGCTGGGCAGCGTGCCGGCGAGCCACGACCAGCCTCTGGCAACGGGACAGCCGGTGCACGTGACGATCCGCCCCGAGGCGATCCGCTGGCGCAACGACGGACCCTACACGGGGCTGGTGCAGTCGGCCTATTTCCTCGGCAGCACGGTGGAGCACACGGTGCAGTGCGCCGGCGGCCAGAGCCTGCTGGTGCAGACCTCGCCGGGCCAGCGCGCGGAGGCCGGCGCACAGGCGGCCTTCGCCTTCGATCCGGGCCACGCCTGGATCATCGCGGCGGCGCCATGAGCGCGGTGATGACGGCCGACGCACCCGGCGCCGCCGCGCGGCGCGACGGCAGCAAGCCCCGCAAGGCAGGCAAGCGGGGCCCGGGTAGCGGCGCGTTCTGGCTGATCGCGCCCGCGCTGGTGCTGATCGGCGTGTTCCTGGTGCTGCCCTATCTCAACATCATCGGCATGAGCCTGCGGCCCACGGCCGTGGGCGCGCCCTACGGCGCCGGCTTCACGCTGGCCAACTACGCCAGCGCGCTGGGCGACCGCTACGTCCTCGGCGTGCTGGCCGACACGCTGCTGCTCGGCGTCACCACGGTGCCCATCTGCCTGCTGCTGGGCTACCCGGTCGCCTACCACCTCGCGCGCACGCGCTCCCGCTGGGGCAGCCTGCTGTACGTGCTGGTGCTGTCGCCCTTGCTGGTGGGCGTGGTGGTGCGCAGCTTCGGCTGGCTGATCCTGCTGTCGGGCAACGGCGTCATCAACCGCACGCTGATCGACCTGGGGCTGCTCACCACCGGCCTGCAGCTCATGAACAACCGCCTGGGCGTGACGATCGCGCTGGTGCATGTGTTCCTGCCCTTCATGATCCTGCCGCTGGTGGGCGTGATCCAGAGCATCGACCCGACGCTGGAGCAGGCCGCGCGATCGCTCGGCGCTTCGCGGCTGAAGGTGTTCTGGCGGCTGGTGCTTCCGATGTCGTGGCCCGGCATACAGGCCGGCACCATCCTCGTGTTCGTGCTCACGCTGAGCGCCTACGTCACGCCCGTGATGCTCGGCGGCGCGCAGGTCAAGACGATGTCGGTGCTGGTGGTGCAGAACCTGATCGACAACTTCCAGTGGCCGGCCGGCGCGGCGCAGGCACTGGTGCTCTCGGCCTGCGGCATGGTGGCCGTGTGGCTCTACGCCCGCCTCACCGGGCGCTTCATGAAAGGCCTGCAATGACCCGCAAGCGCACTCCCCTGGCCACGCGCGCGGCCAATGCCATGGGGCTGGCGTACGTCGGCGCGGTGTACGTGTTCCTGCTGCTGCCGATCGCGGTGATCGTGCTGATGTCGCTCAACGCGGGCGAGTTCCTCACCTTCCCGCCGCAGGGGATCTCGCTGCGCTGGTTCGGCGCGCTGTTCGCCAACGAAGCCTTCATGCGCGCCATCGGCACCTCGCTGCAGGTGGCGGCCATCGCGACGGTGTGCTCCACCATCATCGGCGTGGCCGGCGCGCTCTACGTGGTGCGCCATGCCACGCGGCTGCGCGAGGGGCTGCGCATGATGCTGATGCTTCCGCTCATGCTGCCGGAGATCCTCACGGCGATCGCGCTGCTGTTCTTCCTGTACGCGAGCGGCATCGGCACGCGCACGATGTTCGGGCTGGTGGTGGGCCACGTGCTGGTCACGCTGCCGTACGTGTTCACCAACGTGGCGTCGGCGCTCTACAACCAGGACGGCACGCTGGAGCAGGCCGCGCGCAGCCTCGGTGCGTCACCGTGGCGCGCCTTCGTTCGCGTGACGCTGCCGCTGGTCAAGCCGGGCATCATCACCGGCGCGCTGTTCGCGTTCGTGATCTCGTTCGACCTGTTCAACATGTCGCTGCTGCTCAAGGGCATCGGCATGACGACGCTGCCGCTGCAGCTGTTCGACTACCTGCGCTGGGACTTCGACCCGACCGCAGCGGCCGTGTCGACGGTGAGCATCGTGGTCACGCTGGTGGCGGTGGTCTGGGTCGACCGCACCGTGGGGCTGCGCTCGCTGCGCTTCGGCTAGCAGGCCGCAGATGCCGGGCCCGGGGCTAGGGCTGCAGCCACGCGCGCGCCACCGCGTGCATGTCGCCCTGCGCGGCCTGCCACACCAGCTCCGGCGCGGCCACATGCACGCCCGGCGGCGCGATGCGCAGGGCGATGTCGACCAGCTCCGCCACCTTCGACGCGCGCACCGGCTGTTCGCTGCTCGGCACCATGAAGCGCACGATGGACAGCATCCACGCGGCCACCCGCTCGAAGGGGTTGGCGAGCTTCGCATCGGCCGGCTTGCGCGCCGAGCGCACTAGGATCACGCGCTCGAAACCGTGGGCCACCACCGCCTGCTCGTCGAGGCTGGCGAGGCCGCGTTTCAGCGCCTCGGGCAGCCGGCCCTGGTCGTGCGGCTGCACGATGGCCAGCGTCTGCACGCCGCAGGCGCGCAGCCAGCGGGCGAGTTCGGGAAGGTCAGACGGCTCGGGCACCCACAGCGCGCGCTCGCGGTCGTGGTACAGGCGCGGCGGGTCGAACGCGATGATGGCGGTGTGCGCCGACGTGAGCGGCCATTGGCCGATAGGAGTGCTCGTGCGCGGCGGGGTCAGGCAGGCTTCCACGCCGCGCACGCCGTCGCGGATCGGCTCGCGCGCCAGCACGCGGGTGTGGGCATGCCGGTGGCTGCCCGCCAGCCGCCGCAGCAGTTCGGCGCCCAGCGCGCCTGTCGCGCCTGCGACCAGCAAGGTGCCGAACGCGGCGGACGCCACCGGCAATGCCGCGCGGTTCGCGGCCTGGAGGGCGTGGAGCGGGTCTAGGGCCATGGGGCATCTATGCTAACTTCCGCCTCTTCTGCGGAGGTAATGCAAATGATGATGAAGCGCTGGTTCCTGATCCTTGCGGCGGTCGTGTCCCTGAGCGGCTGCGGCTACAACCAGTTCCAGTCCCTCGACGAGGCCAGCAAGTCGGCCTGGAGCGAGGTGCTCAACCAGTACCAGCGCCGCGCCGACCTGGTGCCCAACATCGTCGCCACCGTCAAGGGAGAGGCCTCCTTCGAGCAGGACACGCTCACCAAGGTGGTCGAGGCCCGCGCCAAGGCCACCTCGATCCAGGTCACGCCGGAAACGCTGAACAACCCCGAAGCCTTCGCCAAGTTCCAGCAGGCACAGGGCGAACTGTCTTCCGCGCTGTCGCGGCTCATGGTGGTGTCGGAGCGCTACCCCGACCTCAAGGCCAACCAGGCCTTCCGCGACCTGCGCGTGACGCTCGAGGGCACCGAGAACCGCATCACCGTGGCGCGCAACCGCTACATCGAGACCGTGCAGGAGTACAACGTGCTCGCGCGCAGCTTCCCGACCAACATCACGGCCAAGATCTTCAGCTACGCGCCGAAGCCGACCTTCACGGTGCAGAACGAGGCGCAGATCTCCGTGCCACCAACGGTCGATTTCAGTAACCCGAAAAAGTAACCTCCCCCAGTCTTCGTGCACTTCGTGTCACTGCGCCTTCCCCCTCACCGGGGGCAACACCGGCGTCCCGGCAAAGCCGGTTCCGCGGTGTTTCTGGAATGGGCCGCACGCCTCCTTGCGGCACTCATGCTGCTGACGATGGGCGGCGCATTCGCGCAAGGCCTGCTGCCGGTGCCCGCGCTCACCGCGCGCGTGATCGACCAGACCGGCACGCTCGACGGCCCGCAGCGCAGCGGCCTGGAGACCAAGCTCGCCGCCTTCGAGCAGCGCAAGGGCTCGCAGATCGTGGTGCTGATGGTGCCGACCACCGCGCCCGAGGACATCGAGAGCTACACCCAGCGCGTGGGCGACACCTGGAAGATCGGCCGCAAGGGCGTGGGCGACGGCCTGCTGGTGGTCGTGGCCAAGAACGACCGCCGCATGCGCATCGCTCCCGCCAAGACGCTCGAAGGTGTTGTGCCCGACCTCGCGGCCAGCCGCATCATCGACGAGGAGATGAAGCCGCGCTTTCGCAACAACGACTTCTCCGGCGGGCTGAACGCGGCGGTCGACCGGATCATCGGGCTGGTCGACGGCGAGCCGCTGCCGGCACCGGTGCAGGACACGGGCGGCTCCGGCCGAGGCGGCGGCTTCGACTGGGAGAACCTCGCGATCTTCCTGTTCGTGGGCGTGTTCGTCGGCGCGCCCATCGCGCGCGCCATCCTCGGCAAGAAGCTGGGCACGATGGTCGTGGGCGGCGGCGTGGGCGTGGTGGTGTTCTTCATCACCGCCAGCATCGCCATCTCGGTGATCGCCGCGCTTGTCGCGCTGGTGTTCTCGCTCGTCGCCGGCGCCGGACGTCCGGGCGGCGGCGGGGGTGGCGGCTGGGGCGGTGGTCTGGGTGGCGGTGGCGGCGGCGGCTTCAGTCGTGGCGGCGGAGGCGGTGGCTTCAGCTCCGGCGGCGGCGGCAACTTCGGCGGCGGCGGCGCCTCGGGCAACTGGTGAACACGATGACGACCGAAGCAAACCTGTTCACCAAGCTCGGCCGCATCTGGCGCCATCGCTGGATCGACGAAGCCGAGGTTCGCCGCGCCCTGCCCGACGAGGCCATGCAGCGCCTCACGGGCCGCGTGGCCGCGAGCGAGCGCCGCCACAGCGGCGAGATCCGCATCTGCATCGAAGCCGGCCTGCCGATGTCGTACCTGTGGCGCCACGCCTCAGTGCGCGAGCGCGCCGTCATGCAGTTCGGCAAGCTGCGTGTTTGGGATACCGCGCACAACAACGGCGTGCTGATCTACCTGCTGCTGGCCGAGCATGCGATCGAGATCGTGGCCGACCGGGGCATCCATTCGCGCGTCGACGCCGCGGCGTGGACCGCGATGATGCAGCGCATGAGCGCGGCCTTCCGCGAAGGGCGCTTCGAGGACGGGCTCACGCAGGCGCTCGAGGAGATTTCGGCGCTGCTGGTCGAGCACTTTCCGCTGGGCGAAGGCGAACTCGACGTGAACGAGTTGCCGGACGAGCCGGTCGTGCTCTGAGGCTTTCTTTCTCCCTCCCCCTCTGGGGGAGGGCCGGGGTGGGGGCAAGCGGCGCTCGTTGTGGGCGCTCTGCCTGCCCCCATCCCAACCTTCCCCCGGAAGGGGAAGGAGAAAACTTCACTCCGACGCGGGCAGGGCCCAGACGGCCGAACCGCCCACGGCGTGGAAGCGCCGCCCCGGCGCACGCTCCATCAGCCACCCGCCTGTGAACTCGCCAAAGGCAGGCAGCACCGCCTGCCCCGCCTCGCTCACGAAGCAAGGCAGCCGCACCCTGTCGCGCCCCGGCCCATGAAGCCGGCACACCGGGTGCAGGTGCCCCGCGAGCACGAAATGCGTGGCATGCGGCTGCGGATGGTGGCAGCAGGCAAACGGGCCCATCAGGTGCGGTTCGTCGACCACCTCGATGCCCAGCGCTTCGGGCGGGTCTCCAGCGCGGCTGTCGTGGTTGCCGCGCACCAGCGTCATCGCGATGCCCGCATGGCGTTCGCGCCAGGCCTGCACGCCGGCAAGCACCGTGCGCGCCTGCGCCGCATGCAGGAAGTCGCCCAGGAACACGATGCGCCGGGGGCTCCACCGCGCGACCAGCGCATCGAGCCGCGCGAGGTTCTCCTGCGTGGTGCCGCCCGGCACCGGCTGGCCCAGCGCGCGGTAGGTCGCGGCCTTGCCCAGGTGCAGGTCGGCCACGAAGAGCACGCCCGCGGCGGGCCACCACAGCGCCCGTTCGGGCAGCAGGTGGAGCAGTTCACCTGCCCAGCGGACAGTGGAGGTGGTCGATTCGGAGGATTCTGCGAGCGTCACGGCTGGCAAGTTTCGCAAAAGACGCCTTGCCCGGCGCACGCCTTGCAATTGGCCCCTGCGGCCCCCAGTTCTTGCGCATGACCGAATCGACTTCGCTGCACATCGTCTGCCCGCACTGCCACACGACCAACCGCGTGCGCGCGGACCAGCTGGGCAGCGCGCCCGACTGCGGCAGTTGCCACCGCCCGCTGTTCGCCGGCCATTCGACCGCGCTGCCCGACGAGGCCACCTTCGATCGCCACATCGCGCGCAACGAGATTCCGGTACTGGTCGACTTCTGGGCGCCGTGGTGCGGTCCGTGCCGCCAGATGGCGCCGGGCTACGAGCAGGCCGCGGCCCAGCTCGAGCCGAAGGTGCGGCTGGCCAAGGTCGACACCGAGGCGGTGCGCTCGCTGGGCGCGCGCTTCAACATCCGCAGCATCCCCACGCTGGCGCTGTTCAAGGGTGGCCGAGAGGTCGCGCGGCAGGCCGGCGCCATGGGCGCGGCGGACATCGTGCGCTGGGTGAAGGCGCACGGCGCCGGCTAGGCAACGGCCTTTCACCAGGCCCTCAAAGCGGCGGCAGCGGGCGTGAAGGCCGCCTGCGTTCGCGCCGCGGCGCCGGCGGCTTGCCCGCGCCTTCCTGGCCGAACGCCATCGTGCTCCTCACGCGATCGATGCCGCCGGCCGTCACCACGCCGCCCGCGGCTTTCTCCAGTTGCTCGACCATGCGCGCGATGCGGTCGGCCACGTTCTCGTTCGACAGCTTCTCGCGGAACAGCTCGACCATCAGCGGAAACGAGAACGGCGTGGGCCGCGCGATCGGCTTGAGCACCAGCTGCTGCCCGGCCATGCGGGTGAGGCTGGCGCGCAGACGGCCGATCTCGAGCTCCTGCGCCAGCAGTTCCTGCTCGGCCTGCTGCAGCAGCCGGTTGCCGGGGTCGTACTTGCGGAACACCTCCCAGAACAGCGAGGACGAGGCCTGCAGCTGCCTGCTGCTGCGCTTCTCGCCCGGGTAGCCCTGGAAGATCAGGCCCGACACGCGCGCGATCTCGCGAAAGCGGCGCTGCGCGAGCTCGCCGGCGTTGAGCGATGCGAGCACTTCGTGCAGCAACACCGCGCGCGCGTCTTCACCCTCGCCATTGCCTTCGCCGCTGCCTTCGGGCAGGCGCAGCACCTGCGGCAGCAGCGTCGGCCAGTCGACCTCGGTCGCGCTCAGCAGCTCGAAGCCGTAGTCGTTGACCGCGATGGAAAAGGTGCGCGCCTCGTGCTGCGCGACGCGCCAGGCCAGCAGGCTCGCGAGCCCCAGGTGCACATGCCGCCCGGCGAACGGATACAGGAACAGGTGCGAGCCCTCGCGCGTGGTCAGCGTCTCGGCCAGCAGCGTCTGCGGCGTGGGCAGCGCGGACCACTGCTGCTGGATCTCCAGCAGCGGGCGCACGCATTGCAGCTCGGGCGAGCCGTAGGCACCATCGCCGGCCAGCGCCAGCTGCTGCACCACCGCGTCGGCCAGCGTGTTCGAGAGCGGCATGCGTCCGCCGTTCCAGCGCGGCACGGCAGGCCGCTTGCCGCTGGCGCGCCGCACCCAGGCGGTCATGTCGTGGATGCGCACGAGTTCGAGCAGCCGGCCGCCGAACAGGAAGCAGTCGCCGGGCTTCATGCGCGCGACGAAACCCTCTTCGACGCTGCCGATCTTCGCGCCGCCGACGAACTGCACCGACATGCTCGCGTCGCTCACGATGGTGCCGATGTTCATGCGGTGCCGCCGCGCGAGCCGGGCATCGGGCACGCGCCACACGCCCTCGGCGTCGGGCACAGCGCGGCGGTAGTCGGGGTAGGCAGAGAGCGAAGCGCCGCCCTGCGAGACGAAGTCGAGGCACCACTGCCAGTTCTCCCGCGAAAGCTCTTCGTAGGCGGCCGTGCCGCGCACCTCGGCGTACAGGTCGTCGGGCACGAAGCCGCCGCCGAGCGCCACCGTCACCAGGTGCTGCACCAGCACGTCGAGCGGCTGGTCGGGCGAACGGCGCGACTCGATGTGCCCCTCGGCAATGGCCGCGCGCGCGGCCGCGCCCTCGACCATCTCGATGCTGTGCGTGGGCACGAGCGTGATGCGCGACGGCCGCCCCGGCGCATGGCCCGAGCGCCCCGCGCGCTGCAGCAGCCGCGCCACGCCCTTTGGGGAGCCGATCTGCAGCACGCGCTCGACGGGCAGGAAGTCCACGCCCAGGTCGAGGCTCGATGTGCAGACCACCGCCTTCAGCTCGCCGCTCTTCAGGCCCAGCTCGACCCACTCGCGCACCTCGCGGTCGAGCGAGCCGTGGTGCAGCGCGATCAGGCCCGCCCAGTCGGGCCGGGCCTCCAGCAGGGCCTGGTACCAGATCTCCGACTGCGAGCGCGTGTTGGTGAAGACCAGCGTGGTCTTGCTCGCGGCGATTTCCTCTATCACCTGCGGCAGCATCGTGAGGCCCAGGTGGCCGCCCCACGGAAAGCGCTCCGCGCGGCCGGGCAGCAGCGAATCGATGACGAGCTTCTTGGGCACCTGGCCCTGCACCAGCACGCCTTCGTCATGGCCCAGCAGCACGTGCATGGCCTCGCGCAGGTTGCCCAGCGTGGCCGACATGCCCCAGATAGCGATGCCCGGGTTCCAGCGCCTGAGCCGGGCGAGCGCAAGCTGCACCTGCACGCCGCGCTTGTTGCCGAGCAGCTCGTGCCATTCATCGACCACCGCCATCCGCACGCCGCCCAGCACCTGGCTCGCATCGGCGCGCGCCAGCAACAGCGAGAGGCTTTCGGGCGTGGTGACGAGCACGCTGGGCAGCCGCTGGTTCTGCGCGCTGCGCTCGCTGGAGGACGTGTCGCCGCTGCGCGCTCCGGTGCTCCAGGGATGCACCTCGGCGCCCAGTGCTTCGAGCGGCTGCTGCAGCGCGCGCAGCGTGTCGGCCGCGAGCGCGCGCATCGGGGTGAGCCACAGCACCGTGAGCGGCAGGGGCGCGGGGCGGGCTGTTTCCTTTCGGGGCTGCGAGAAGGCCTGCAGCGCGCCGAGCCAGACGGCGTAGGTCTTGCCCGCGCCGGTGGTGGCATGCAGCAGGCCGGACTGGCCTTGTGCGATCGCCTTCCAGACGTCGCGCTGGAACTTGAAGGGCTTCCAGCCGCGCGCGGTGAACCACACATCGAGCGCAGCCTTGACCTTTGTCCTGCTCCTTCCCCCGCTGGGGGAAGGGAGAAAATCCTCGGGGTCCGGCCTGGTGCTCATGCCGGCAGCAACGCGGCAAGCGTCTGCAAGGTATCGGCCTCCTCCACCGGCTTGTCTTCCCGCCACCGCAGCATGCGCGGAAAGCGCACCGCGATGCCGCTCTTGTGGCGCGTGCTTCGCGCGATGCCCTCGAAGCCCAGCTCGAACACCAGCGTCGGCTTCACGCTCTTCACCGGGCCGAAGGTATCCACGGTGGTCTTGCGGATGATCGCGTCCACGCGCGCCATTTCGGCGTCGGTGAGGCCCGAGTAAGCCTTGGCAAAGGGCACGAGCCTGCGGTCCTCCTGACCGGGCGGGCCGTCCCACACAGCGAAGGTGTAGTCGCTGTACAGGCTCGCCCTGCGGCCATGGCCGCGCTGCGCGTAGATCAGCACGGCGTCGATGCTCAGTGGGTCGATCTTCCACTTCCACCACACGCCGACGTCCTTGGTGCGGCCCACGCCGTACTGCGCGTCGCGGCGCTTGAGCATCATGCCTTCGACACCCATGGCGCGCGCGGCTTCGCGCTGCGTGGACAGATCGTTCCAGTCGACGCCCGTGAGCATCGGGCTGGGCAGCAACGAAGGGTGCTGCATGCGCGCGACCAGTTCGTCGAGCAGCGCCCGGCGTTCCGACTGCGGCAGCGCGCGCAGGTCCTGGCCTTCCCATTCGAGAAGGTCGTAGGCCAGCAGCACGACCGGGATGTCGCGCAGCAGCTTGGCGCCGAGCGTCTTGCGGCCGATGCGCTTCTGCAGTTCCGCAAAGGGCTGCACCTTGCCGTCGCGCCATACCGCGATCTCGCCGTCGAGCACGGTGCCGTCGGGCAGGGCTTCGCCGAGCACCGCGAGTTCGGGGAATCGCTCCGTCACCAGCTCCTCGCCGCGCGACCACACCCATGGCACGCCCGCACGCTTGACCAACTGTGCGCGGATGCCGTCCCACTTCCATTCCACGATCCAGCCGGAAGGCGGGCCGAGCACGGCGTCGAACTGCTCCAGCGGCAGGTTGAACGGATGCGCAAGGAAGAACGGGTACGGCTGCCCGCTGGTCTTCTGCACCTGCTCCATGCCCGACTCGGGTGCGATGAGCGCCTGGTAGTCGTCCGGATGCGGTCGCGCGCCGATGTGCGTGTAGCCCATGAGCCGCTGCGCGACGCGCTTGGGGTCAATGCCGCCGACGGCCGCCAGCGCCTGCGTGACCTGCAGCTTCGACACGCCCACGCGGAACGCGCCGGTGATGAGCTTGAAGTACACCAGCCGCTCTTCGGCCGCGAGCTGGCGCCACTGCGCGCGCAGGCGGTCGGCCAGTTGCTCGGGCGAAGTCTTCGCCGCATCGCGCAGCGGCAGCAGGTGCTGCTCGACCCAGCCCGCGAGCCCGAGGTCATGCACCTCGCTGGGGGGCGGCAGCAGCAGCGCGATGGTTTCCGCGAGGTCGCCAACCGCGTCGTAGCTCTCGTCGAACAGCCACTCCGGCAGGCCCGCGGCCTCCTGCGCGAGCAGGCGCAGCAGCTTGGTGGGCACCAACTGGCGCGGCTTGCCGCCGGCCAGGAAGTACACGGCCCATGCGGCATCGGCCGCGTCGGCCTCGCGCAGGTAGCGCTGCAGCGCGGCCTGCTTGGCGAGGTTCGAGGTGCTGGCGTCGAGCTCGCGGTAGAGCGCGGCAAAGGCTTTCATGCGTTCGCTCCCTCCCCCGCCGGGGGAAGGCCGGGATGGGGGCCGTCGGCGGCTCCATCGGGTGCCGCCTGGTCGTCTTCATCGCCGTACTCGGTCTTGAAGCCCTGTGCGTCCAGCCCGTTCTCCGTCAACCACCGCACCATCACCTGCACGCTGCCATGCGTGACGAACACGCGCTGCGCGCCCGTGCCGGCGATCGCCTTCTGCAGCCCGGGCCAGTCCGCGTGATCCGACATCACGAAGCCGCGGTCCACGCCGCGCCGCCTGCGCGTGCCGCGCAGCTGCATCCATCCGCTGGCGAACGCATCTGCATAGTTGCCGAAGCGGCGCATCCACGGCGTGCCCTGTGCCGACGGCGGGGCCAGCACCAGCGCGCGCTTGAGCAGCGCCGCGTCGACACCTTCGTCGCTCACGCGCAGCGTCGGCGGCAGCGCCACGCCCGCCGCGCGGTACACGGCATTGAGCGGCTCCACCGCACCGTGCACCACGATCGGCCCGATGCTCGCGTCCACCCCGTGCAGGATGCGCTGCGCCTTGCCGAAGGCATAGCAGAACAGCACCGACGCGCGTCCCGCCTCGGCATTTGCGCGCCACCATGCGTCGATCTCCGCGAACAGCGCGGCCTGCGTGGGCCAGCGGTAGATCGGCAGGCCGAAGGTGGATTCGGTGATGAAGGTGTCGCAAGGCACCGGCTCGAAGGGGGTGCAGGTGCCGTCGGGCTCGGTCTTGTAGTCGCCCGAGGCCACCCAGACGCGCCCGCCGTGCTCGAGCCGCACCTGCGCCGAGCCCAGCACGTGCCCGGCCGGATGCAGGGAGACGCGCACGCCGTGGTGCGTGATGGCTTCGCCGTAGGGCAGCGTCTGCAGGTCGATGTCGGCGCCCAGCCGCGTGCGCAGGGTGCCGGCGCTGTCGGTGTGGGCCAGGTAGTGCCCGTGCCCCGTGCGTGCGTGGTCCGAATGGGCGTGGGTGATGACGGCGCGCGCCACCGGCCGCCAGGGGTCGATGTAGAAATCGCCCGGCGGGCAGTACAGGCCCTCGGGCCGGGCGACGACGAGATCTTCTTGCTGCGTTGCGGGCATGGCACGCCATCGTAGGCGCAGCCGGCGCTGCCCGGCGCCGAACGTCAGCCGCGAAGCGCTGTGGGCCGGCGCCTACCCGCCGGCCGGCCCCGCAGGCCCCGTCAGGGCCGCTTGGGCCGGTTGTTCATCATGTCGATGACGTTCATCTTCATGCCGTTGGGCATGACCATGTCGCCGGGCTTCTGGTCGGCCTTGCAGGGGCCGACCCACCTGGCCTCGATCACGCTGGTGCCTTCGGCGCGGCCCATCAGCGGCGGGTTGTAGCTCGATTTGCTTTCCATGCGGTAGGCCGAGTTGAAGTCGCCGCTCATCACCGCATGCGAGGTGGCGGTGGTGTTGCCGATCTTGCACACGGAGTCCATCACCAGCTTGCCGCCGTCGAGCCGCAGCTCCTGCTTCGAGCACATTTCCTTGCCCATGCCCTGGCCCATTTCACGCAGCGACTTGTCGCTGGCCGCGTCGATGCACTGCTGCATGGTGTGGCCCTGGCCCCGGCCGCCGTCGCCGGTCTGGATCTCCCACAGGCCGGGCTTGCGCGCCGGGTAGTCGAGCGCGAACGCGGGCATGGCGATGGCAGCCGCGGCAAGGCAGGCTGCAGCGGCGGCGGACGGGCGAATCTTCATGGCGGGCTCCGCATCGCCTGGACGGCGACGATGCCGGATTTGTACCGCGCGCCCGGTGGCGGCGGAATACCGCGATCGGCCTACGCCGCACGCGCATGCGCCGCAGCCGCGGCCGGCTCCCGCTGCCGCGTGGCCACGCCGAGCGCGACACCCAGCGCAAGGCCGCCCAGCACGTCGACCAGCACATGCTGGCGCACCGCCATCGTCGAATAGACGATGCCCGCGGCCCACGCCACGTTGACGAAGCGCAGCCACGCCGGCGCGCCCGCATCGCGCAACTGCCGCGCGAGCATCACGCAGGCGAACACCGAGAACGACACATGCAGCGACGGAAAGGCATTGCCCGCCGAATCGACCATCTTCAGGAACTGCAGCGAAGTGCCCGGCGTGGTGGCGACCGCGAAATTGGGAATGGCCGTGGGCATGAACCAGAACACGAGCAGCGCCAGCAAGGTCATCGCCGCGCAGCCGAGGGAGAAGCGCGTCAGCTCGCGCATGTCCTTGGCCAGCAGCACCGGCAGCGCGATGTAGCCCCACAGCGAGAGATACACCGGCAGCAGCGCCGGCCAGAAGGCGATGGCGCGGTCGAAGGCGGTGAGCGGCAGCACCCAGGCCTGGCCCGCGTTCTTCGCGATCCAGAAGTACAGCGGGAAGAAGCCGAGCGTGGCGACCGTGTTGCCCACCAGCTTCAGCGGGAACAGCGTGATGCAGCGCCGCCAGAGCGCCGCGGGCCATGTCTGCGTGGCCGGGCGCGAGGCGCCGGTGTTGTCGGTGATGGTGGATGTCATGGAAGCCCGCGGCAGCGCGCATGCGCTACCAGGGCGTCCACTTTAATTCGCTTTGCGCGGATGCCACCGTGCGTTCGATGAAGCGCACGCCGCGCGCGCCGTCTTCCACGCGCGGATAGTCGGCGGCCAGCGGGTCGGCCGCACGGCCTTCGAGACGGGCGCGGATGTCCGCCGCCACGCCGGCATACACGTTGGCGAAGGCCTCGATGAAGCCTTCGGGGTGCCCCGCCGGCAGCCGGCTCGCGCGTTGCGCGGCCTCGCACAGCCAGGGCGCGCCGCGCGTCAGCACGCGCCTGGGTCCGTCGTGCGGCAGGTGCTGCAACTGGCTGGGCTGCTCCTGGTGCCATTCGAGCGTGCCCCGCGTGCCGGAGATGCGCAGGCGCAGGTCGTTCTCCAGCCCCGTGCTGATCTGCGAGGCCACCAGCACGCCGCGCGCGCCGCCCTTGAAGCGCAGCAGCAGGCTGCCGTCGTCGTCGAGCATGCGGCCCGGCACCAGCGCGCTGAGGTCGGCGCAGAGGCTTTCGATCTCCAGGCCGGTGACGCTGGCCACGAGGTTCTCGGCATGCGAGCCGATGTCGCCGATGGCCCCGGCCGCGCCGCTGCGCGCGGGGTCGGTGCGCCAGTCGGCCTGCTTGTTGGTGCCGCCTTCGACATGGCTGGCAAGCCAGCCCTGGTTGTATTCGACGACGACCTTGCGCACTTCGCCGATCTGGCCCGACCGCACCATCTCGCGGGCCTGCCGCACCATCGGGTAGCCGGTGTAGTTGTAGGTGACGCCGAACACCGTGCCCCGCTTAGCGACCGTGGCGACCAGCGCATCGGCCTGCTCGCGCGTGTGCACCAGCGGCTTGTCGCACACCACGTGGAAGCCGGCGTCGGCAAAAGCCTGCGCCACCGGAAAGTGCACGTGGTTGGGCGTGACGATCGACACGAAGTCGATGCGTTCATCAGCGGGCCGCTTCAGCTCGTCGGCCAGCAGCGACTGCCAGTCGCCGTGGTTGCGGCCGTCGGCCAGGCCGAGGTCGCGGCCCGAGGCGCGCGCCTTGTCGGGGCTCGACGACAGCGCCCCCGCCACGAGCTCGATCTGGCCGTCGAGCGCCATGGCCTTGCGGTGCACGGCGCCGATGAAGGCGTCGCGGCCGCCGCCGACCATGGCGTAGCGGAGCTTGCGTGGAGCGATCTCGATCACCTCAGAACGGCGAGTTGGGGTGGTAGAACTCTTTGGCGTTTTCCTTCGTGATCAGCACCGAAGGAATGATCGTCGTCGCCGGCAGCTTCTCGCCCTTCAGGCGCGCTTCCGCCGTGAGCTTGATCGCGTCGTAGATGAACTTGGGCGAATAGCTCACGTCGGCCGTGATGCGCGGGTCCTTGCCGTCCATGATGGTCTTGACCATGTCCTTCGCGCCGGCGCCGCCGAACACGATCTTGATGTCGTCGCGCTTGGCCTGCGAGATGGCCTTGAGCACGCCCACGGCCATGTCGTCGTCGGCGGCCCAGATGGCGTCGATGTTCTTGAAGCGCGTGAGGTAGTCCTGCGTGACCTTGAAGGCGTCGTCGCGGTTCCAGTTGGCGTACTTGGCGTCCAGCAGCTTGATGTCGGGGCTGCCCTTGAGCACGGCGTTGAAGGCGTCCATGCGCTCGTTGTCGAGCGTGGTCGCGATGCCGCGCAGCGCCACCACGTTGCCCTTGCCGTTGAGCTGCTTCACGATGTACTCGGCCGGGATCTTGCCGAAGGCGGTGTTGTCGCCGGCCACGTAGGCATCCTGCGCGCTGGTGTCGGTCAGGCCGCGGTCGACCACGGTCACGTACGCGCCCTTGGCCTTGACCTGCGCGACCGGCTTGGTCAGCGCGGCGGATTCGAACGGGAACACGACCAGCGCGTTGATCTTGGTCACCGTCGACAGGTCCTGCAGCTGGTTGGCCTGCTCGGGCGCGTTGGCGGCCGTCTTGATGGTGATCTTCAGGTCCTTGTGTTCCTTCTCGAGGTCCTTCTTCGCCTGGTTGGCCCAGTAGTTGATGCCGCCCATGAAGCTGTGCGTGGCCGCGGGAATCGAAACGCCGAGGTTGACCTTCTCTGCGGCGAGCGCGGGCAGGCTGGCGAAGGCCGCGGCGGCAACGGCCGTGAGCGCGAGGCGTCTGGTGAAAGTTGTCATGCTGGATGTCTCCTCTTGGTGGATGGAACGGAACGGGAACGGAACTAGCGCCGGCCGCGCTGCAGGAACGCGACGATGATGATCACGAAGCCCTGCACCGCGGCATTCAGGTACACGCTGATGATGCTGGTGAGGTTCAGGATGTTGCTGATGACCGAGAGCAGGATCGCGCCCACCACCGTGCCGGTGATGCTGCCCGCGCCGCCCTTGAGCGCGGTGCCGCCGACGATCACCGCGGCAATGGCTTCCAGCTCCCACAGCAGGCCGGTGGTCGGCGAGGCCGAGCCCAGGCGCGGCACGTAGAGCAGCGTGGCGATGCCCACGCACACGCCGAGCAGCACGTAGGTCATGATCTTCACGCGGTCGACGTCCACGGCCGCGTAGCGCGCCACCTGCTCGTTCGAGCCGATGGCCTGCACGTAGCGCCCGTAGGCCGTGCGGTTCAATATGACGCCGCCGATGATCGCGACGATCACGAACACCCACACCGGCACCGGAATGCCCGCGAGGCTGGCGTAGTACACCGGCGCGTAGAGGTCCGACAGTTCGTTGTCGAGCGTGAGCGCGCCGCCGTCCGCAAAGTAGGTGAGGTACGCGCGGAAGATGCCCAGCGTGCCCAGCGTCACGATGAAGGGCTCGATGCGCCCCTTGGTGATGAGCAGGCCGTGCGCAAGGCCGAACACGGCACCCAGCACGATGGCCAGCACCGCGCCCATCAACACCGCCAGCAGCGGCGAGCCCGAGGCCGGGCCGGCCCAGTTGATGAACATGATCACGCTGCCCGCGATGAGCGCGGCCATCGAGCCCACCGACAGGTCGATGCCGCCCGAGATGATCACGAAGCACATGCCCACCGCGATGATGCCGATGAAGGCCGTGCGCGTGAGCACGTTCATCGCGTTGTCGACGGTCGCGAAGTCGCTGTTGAGCAGGGTGCCGGCAATGCAAAGCAGCACCAGGCCGATGACCGGGCCGAGGCCGTGCAGGCGCTCGGTCCAGCGCGGCTTTGCCTCGCTGCGGTGCTGCTGCTGCGCGGCTTCAAGCGTGCGCGGCGGTGGTGTCTGCTGTTCCGGTGGCATGAGCGATGAGCTCCTCTTCTGTCAAATGGTCCGCGTCGAGCGTGGCGACCAGCTTTCCGGCGCGCATCACCGCCACGCGGTGGCACAGGCCGATCAGCTCCATCAGCTCAGACGAGACGACGATCACAGCGAGCCCTTCGCGGGCCAGTCGCTGGATCAGGAAATAGATGTCGCGCTTGGCGCCCACGTCCACGCCGCGCGTGGGCTCGTCGAGCACCACCACCTTCGGCTGCGGCTGCAGCACCTTGGCGAGCGCGAGCTTCTGCTGGTTGCCGCCCGACAGCGACGAGGCCTTGACCTCGAGCGAGCCGGTGCGGATGCCGTAGTCCTTCACCGCCCCGGCCAGCGCGCCGCGTTCGGCTTCGGGCTTGAGCCAGGGCTGCGCATAGCGCTCGAGCGCCATCAGCGTGAGGTTCTGCCGCAGGCCGAAGTTGACGTGCAGGCCCTTGCCCTTGCGGTCTTCGCTCAGATAGGTGAGGCCGTGCTTCGCCGCGTCGCGCGGGTTGCGCCAGCCCTTGCCGCCGGGCACGGGCTTGCCGAGCATCTCGACGCTGCCGCTCGCGGGGCGAAGGCCGAGCAGGCCTTCGAAGAGCTCGGTGCGGCCCGCGCCCACGAGGCCTGCGAAACCGAGGATCTCGCCGGGGCGCACCTCGAAGCTCGCGTCTTGCGCCCAGCCGGGCACATTGAAATTTCGCACGCGCATGGCGGGCGCATCGGCGGCCACCACCACGTCGCGCGGCGGGTACAGGTCGGCCAGCTCGCGGCCCACCATGAGGTTGGCCATCTGCTGGCGCGTGACCTCGGGCGTGGGCGCGCGCGCGACGAAGCGGCCGTCGCGCATGACGATCACCTCGTCGGTCACCTGCTCCACCTCGTCGAGCTTGTGCGAGATGTAGACGATGGTCACGCCATCGGCGCGCAACTGCGCGATGAGCTTGAACAGCCGCTCGGTCTCGCCGGGCGTGAGCGTGGCGGTGGGTTCGTCCATCACGAGCAGGCGCGCGCGGCGGGCGATGGCCTTCGCGATCTCGACGAGTTGCTTTTCGGCGACGATGAGCTTTCGCACCTTGGTGCGCGGATCGATGTTCAGCCCGACGGCGGCGAGCGCGGCGGCGGCTTCGCGTTCCATCGAGGCGTCGTCGAGCAGCCAGCCTTTCTTCTTCTCGTGGCCCAGGAAGATGTTCTGCGCCACGCTCAGGTCTTCCGCGAGGTTGAACTCCTGGTGGATCAGCACGATGCCCAGCGCCTCGGCGTCGCGCGAGCTACCGAACTGCTGCGGCTGGCCGTTGATGCGCAGCGTGCCGCCGGTGAGCTGCTCGTAGCCGGCAAGAATCTTCATCAGCGTCGACTTGCCCGCGCCGTTCTCGCCGAGCAGGCCGTATACGCGACCGGGCGCGAGCGCAAAGCTCACGCCGTGCAGCACCTGCACCGGGCCGAAGGCCTTGACCACGCCGTCGAACTCGACGGCGACGCTGCCCTTGTTGCTTGGCGTACTGCTGCTCATGGCGCCACTCCGCGGACCTTCAGGGTCTCGTGCATCGCAAGCACGCCCGCGCCTATCAGTCCGCCCTGCATGCCCAGCGGCGTGTACTGGATTTCCAGGTGCCGCGTGGAGAGCGCGAGCGAGCGCTGGTACACGCTCTGGCGCACCGCCGCGAGGAACAGCGGCCCGATTCGCGTGATGCCGCCGCCGATGAACACATGCGACGGATTGAAGAAGTTGACGACCGACGCGAGCATCTGGCCGATGAGGCTGCCCGCGCGCTGGATGATGCCGTTGGCCGCGGTGTCGCCGCCGCGGCTGGCCTGGCCGACGTCGATCGCGTCGATGCGGCCATGCACGCGCAGGCACTCGGACAGCAGTTCGCTTTCGCCGGCCTCGGCCGCCTGCACGGCCATGCGCGTGATCGCGGGGCCGGCGGCCATGGCCTCGACGCAGCCCAGGTTGCCGCAGTGGCAGCGCGGGCCTTCCTGGTCGACGCAGATGTGGCCCACGTCGCCCGCGGAGCCGGCCGCGCCCCGGTACACCTCGCCGTGGCAGACGATGCCGCAGCCGATGCCGGTCCCGATCTTGATGACGAGGAAATTGGTCAGCGAACGCTTGAGCCTCCACAGCTCGCCGAGCGCCATGAGGTTCACGTCGTTGTCGACGAAGACGGGCGCGGCGTAGTCCTCGCGCAGGTAGTCGCGGATCGAGAAGCTGTCCCACGCGGGCATCAGCGGCGGGTTCACGAGCTGGCCGATCTCGAAGTTGACGGGGCCGGGCACGCCGATGCCGATGCCGAGCACGTCGCGCGCGGCATGGCCGCCTTGCGCCAGCAATTCGCGCATCAGCACCCGGACCCGGGCCAGCACCACGGCCGGGCCCTCGCGCACGTCGGCGGGCTCTTCATGTTGCGCAAGCACGGTGAGGTCGGGCCGCAGCACGGCCACGCCGAGGCTGGTCGCGCCGATGTCGATGCCGACCAGCACGCCGAGCCCGAAGTGCAGCTGGAGGTTTTCGGCACGCCGCCCGCCCGATGAACGCTGCAGGCCCGCTTCGGCCAGCAGCCCCTGTTCGACAAGGCCGGCGATGAGCGCATTGGCCTTGCTCTTGGAGAAACCGAGCTGCTCGGCCATGGCATGGCGCGATCCGCCGGCCGACCAGAAGGTCGTTTCCAGCAGCCGCATTTCATCGGCGGTGATGCCGCTCCAGGGTGCCACGCGTTTGTCTCCGTGTTCTTTCTTTTGAAGTCGCCGCCCGCAACCTTCGGCTGTCGGGCGAAGGCGAATACTAGGTGCAGGTCTTCAGCCGGACAAGGCCGAACTTCGGCCAAGTTCAAACCGAAGTCGACTTGAATGGGGAAACGCCGGACGCAAAAAAGCCGCCCGGAGGCGGCTTTTCAGGAAGAGAGCCCAGGGGCTCCCTTTGATTGCTTGCTTACTTACTTCTTCTGGCGGTACTTGCGCAGCGCCGCGATCTGGGCGGCCATCACGGCCAGCTCCGATTGCGCCATCGCAATGTCGATGTCGCTCTTCGCGTTCTTCAGTGCTTCCTCGGCCGCGGCCTTGGCCTGGTTGGCCTTCTCGTCGTCGAGGTCCTTGCCGCGGATCGCGGTGTCGGACAGCACGGTCACGGCGTTGGGCTGCACTTCGAGAATGCCGCCGGCCACGAAGACGAACTCTTCGCCGCCATCGGCCATTTCGATGCGCACGGCGCCGGGGCGGATGCGCGTGATCAGCGGGGTGTGGCGCGGGTAGATGCCGAGCTCACCGGCTTCACCGGGCAGCGCGACGAACCTGGCTTCGCCCGAGAAGATCGACTCTTCCGCGCTGACCACGTCCACATGAATGGTGCCTGCCATGGTGATTCCTTCTTAAGCGACCTTCTTGGCCTTTTCGAACGCTTCGTCGATGCCGCCCACCATGTAGAACGCTTGTTCCGGCAGGTGGTCGGCTTCGCCGTTCACGATCATCTTGAAGCCACGGATGGTTTCGGCCAGCGGCACGTACTTGCCGGGCGAGCCCGTGAACACTTCGGCCACGTGGAACGGCTGCGACAGGAAACGCTGGATCTTGCGGGCGCGGGCCACGGCGAGCTTGTCGTCGGGAGCCAGTTCGTCCATGCCCAGAATCGCGATGATGTCGCGCAGTTCCTTGTAGCGCTGCAGCGTGCCTTGCACGGCGCGGGCCACGTTGTAGTGCTCTTCGCCGACCACGTTCGGGTCGAGCTGGCGCGAGGTCGAGTCCAGCGGGTCCACGGCGGGGTAGATACCGAGCGAAGCGATGTCACGCGACAGCACCACGGTCGAGTCCAAGTGGGCGAAGGTGGTGGCGGGCGACGGGTCGGTCAAGTCGTCGGCGGGAACGTAAACGGCCTGGATCGAGGTGATCGAGCCGACCTTGGTCGACGTGATCCGCTCCTGCAGGCGGCCCATTTCCTCGGCCAGCGTCGGCTGGTAGCCCACGGCGGAAGGCATGCGGCCCAGCAGAGCCGACACTTCGGTACCGGCCAGCGTGTAGCGGTAGATGTTGTCCACGAAGAACAGAACGTCACGGCCTTCGTCGCGGAACGACTCGGCGATGGTCAGGCCGGTCAGCGCCACGCGCAGACGGTTGCCCGGGGGTTCGTTCATCTGGCCGTAGACCATGGCCACCTTCGAGTCCTCGAGCTTCTCGAGGTTCACGACGCCGGAGTCGGCCATCTCGTGATAGAAGTCGTTGCCTTCGCGGGTACGTTCACCCACACCGGCGAACACCGACAGACCCGAGTGAGCCTTGGCGATGTTGTTGATGAGTTCCATCATGTTCACGGTCTTGCCCACGCCGGCGCCACCGAACAGGCCCACCTTGCCGCCCTTGGCGAACGGGCACACCAGGTCGATCACCTTGATGCCGGTTTCCAGCAGGTCTTGCGAAGGCGACAGTTCGTCGTACGCGGGAGCCTTGCGGTGGATCGAAGCGGTGAGCTCCTGGCCGACCGGGCCGCGTTCGTCGATGGGCGCGCCCAGCACGTCCATGATGCGGCCGAGCGTGGCCTTGCCGACGGGCACCGTGATGGGTGCGCCGGTGTTCGTGACGATCAGGCCGCGGCGCAGGCCGTCGGACGAGCCCAGTGCAATCGTGCGCACCACGCCGTCGCCGAGCTGTTGCTGGACTTCGAGAGTCAGCGCGCTGCCTTCGAATTTCAAGGCGTCGTACACCTTGGGCATCTGGTCACGCGGGAACTCCACGTCGACCACGGCGCCGATACATTGGACAATTTTTCCTTCAGCCATGGCGTTTCCTTCTGGATGGATCTCAATAAATTTGCGACAGGTTCTTGCAGAAGCGTCCTGGTGCCGAAACGGGCCGCTTTTGCAAGAATGCCGGACGGGCCGGCACCCTTGATTGGTTCAGTTCAGGTCAGCACTTCATTGCCGTGGCTTGCGCCGCGAATGCGTCCGAGGCGGCCTTGCAGGCCTGACCCAGCGCAGCCTTGTCGGCACCCATGGAAGCCCAGGTGGCCTTGGTCTGGTCGAGGCTTGCCTTCATCGCGTCGGCGGCTGCACCGCTTTGCGCGGAAACGCAGGTCTGCACCTTGGCCAGGTAGTCGTTGCACTCTTGCGGCAGGTCGGCCGAAGCCGTCGATGCCGCTGCGGGGGCTGCAGGCGTTGCGGCGGCGGGAGCGGGCGCGGGCGCCGCGGGTGCAGCGGCCGGAGCCGGTGCAGGCGCGGGCGCCTCTTCCTTTTTGGAGCAGGCGGTCAGAGCGGCAGCAACCGCCACCAGAGCAAGAATTTTCTTCATTTGCGCGTAGTCCCCTTGAAAGAAGGCCTTGAATCACTGTGCACGCTAGGCGCGCACGGCAGGCAATGTGGCCCGTTCCATTGCCCCGCCAACCATCAAACGCCCGCGGCGGCTGCAGCGCCGGACACGATCTCCGACAGTTCCTTGGTGATGCCGGCCTGACGGGTCTTGTTGTAGACCAGCTTCAGTTCGCTGATCACGTTGCCCGCGTTGTCCGTTGCAGCCTTCATGGCCACCATGCGCGCCGAATGCTCGGACGCCATGTTCTCGGCCACGGCCTGGTACACCAGCGATTCCACATAGCGCACCAGCAGCTCGTCGATCACGCTTTGCGCGTCGGGTTCGTAGATGTAGTCCCACGAATGGTGTCCCGACTCGGTCTGCAGCGTTTCGGCCTTGAGCGGCAGCAACTGCTCCACCATCGGCTCTTGCTTGATGGTGTTGATGAACTTCGTGTAGCACAGGTACACGGCCGACAGCTTGCCTTCCGCATAGGCGTCGAGCAGCGTCTTGACCGGCCCGATGAGCTTGTCGAGATGCGGCGTGTCGCCCAGTTGCGTCACATGGGCCACCACGCGGGCGCCGATGCGGTTCAGGAAACCCAGGCCCTTGCTGCCGATGGCCACCGACTCCACCACGTTGCCGGCCGACTGCGCTTCGCGCAGCTTGGCCGTCACTGCACGCAGCAGGTTGGTGTTCAAGCCGCCGCACAGGCCCTTGTCGCTGGTCACGATGATGAAACCGACGCCCTTGGCTTCGGTCGTCTTCATGAACGCGTGGGTGTACTCCGGATTCGCCTTGCCGAGATTGGCCGCGATGTTGCGGATTTTTTCGCTGTAGGGGCGAGCGGCGCGCATGCGTTCCTGCGCCTTGCGCATCTTGGAAACCGAGACCATTTCCATGGCCTTGGTGATCTTCTTGGTGTTTTCCACCGATTTGATCTTGCCGCGGATTTCCTTACCAGCTGCCATGAGAGCTCCTTCTTGCGTCGATCAGGCGAACGACTTCTTGAACGAAGTGGCGGCGGCCAGCAGTTCGGCTTCGGCGTCCTGGCAGGTCTTCTTGAGTGCCTTCTTGGCGTCGCTGTCGTCGGCCTTGGCGGGCTTGACGTCCCACTTGGCGCCGTGCTTTTCCATCGTTTCCAGCAGCGAGGCGTGGCTCGACTTCAGGTACTGATGGAAACCGTGTTCGAACGAGAGCACCTTCTTGACGTCGATGTCGTCCATGAAGCCCTTGTTCACCGCGAACAGCGTGGCGCTCATCAGCGAGATGGGCAGCGGGCTGTACTGGGTCTGCTTCAGCAGTTCGGTCACGCGGGCACCGCGGTCGAGTTGCTTGCGGGTGGCTTCGTCCAGGTCCGATGCGAACTGGGCGAAGGCCGCGAGTTCACGGTACTGCGCCAGGTCGGTACGGATACCGCCGGACTGGTTCTTCACCAGGTTGGTCTGGGCCGACGAACCCACGCGCGACACCGAGATACCGGCGTTGATGGCGGGGCGGATACCGGCGTTGAACAGGTTGGTTTCCAGGAAGATCTGGCCGTCGGTGATCGAGATCACGTTGGTCGGAACGAAGGCGGACACGTCGCCGGCTTGCGTTTCGATGATCGGCAGTGCGGTCAGCGAACCGGTTTTGCCCTTGACTTCACCCTTGGTGAAGGCTTCGACGTAGTCGGCGTTCACGCGGGCTGCGCGTTCGAGCAGGCGGCTGTGGAGATAGAACACGTCGCCGGGGTAGGCTTCGCGGCCTGGCGGGCGGCGCAGCAGCAGCGAGACCTGGCGGTATGCCACGGCTTGCTTGGACAGGTCGTCATAGACGATCAGTGCGTCCTGGCCGCGGTCGCGGAAGTATTCGCCCATCGTGCAGCCCGAGTAGGCCGACACGTATTGCATGGCTGCCGATTCGGAGGCAGATGCCGCCACCACGATGGTGTAGTCCATCGCGCCGGCTTGTTCGAGAGCGCGCACCACGTTCTTGATCGACGAAGCCTTCTGGCCGATCGCAACGTAGACGCAGGTCATGTTCTGACCCTTCTGGTTGATGATCGCGTCGATGGCCACCGCGGTCTTGCCGGTCTGGCGGTCGCCGATGATCAGCTCGCGCTGGCCGCGGCCGACGGGCACCATCGAGTCGACGGACTTCAGGCCGGTCTGCATCGGCTGGTCGACGGACTTCCGTGCGATCACGCCCGGAGCGACCTTCTCGATCACGTCGGTCATCTTGGCGTTGATGGGACCCTTGCCGTCGATCGGCTGGCCCAGTGCGTTCACCACGCGGCCGATGAGCTCGGGGCCGACCGGCACTTCCAGGATGCGGCCCGTGCACTTGACGGTGTCGCCTTCGGAGATGTGCTCGTATTCGCCCAGAATCACGGCGCCGACGGAGTCGCGCTCGAGGTTCAGTGCGAGGCCGAAAGACGGCGTGCCGTCTGCGCTCGGCGGGAATTCGAGCATTTCGCCCTGCATCGCGTCCGACAGGCCGTGCACGCGCACGATGCCGTCAGTCACCGAAACCACGGTGCCTTCGTTGCGGATGTTGGCGCTGACCCCGAGGCCCTCGATGCGGCTCTTGATCAGTTCGGAAATTTCTGCGGGATTGAGTTGCATGACTCTTTCCTTCTTTCTTTGTAAGGCGATGGAGACCGTCAGGCCGCCAGCGCAACTTTCATTTGTTCAAGGCGCGCTTTGACGGAGGTGTCGAGCACCTCGTCGCCGACCACCACACGAATGCCACCGATCAGTTCCGGCTCTTGCTGGACCGTGACCTGGAGCTTGCGACCGAAACGCTTTTCGAGCGCGGCCGACACGTTGGCGAGGGCCGCGGCATCGATCGGGAAGGCGCTGTAGACAACGGCGTCGGACGAACCGCTCTTCGCGTTGGCCAGTGCCCGGAACTGCTTCGCAATTTCCGGCAGCACCGAAAAACGTCCGTTCTCGAGGAGCGCACCCAGGAAGTTCTGGGCGGGAGCGGCGAGCGGTGCACCGAATGCACCGGCGACCACGCCGATCACCTGTTCGGCCGTGGCCTTGGGGTTCTCGGCGAACTGCTTGAGCTCCGGGCTGGCCGCGATGGCGGCAACCTTTTCGAGCCAGGCGCTGGTGCCGGCGAGATCGGACGACGACGCCTTGAAGAGCGCCTCGGCGTAGGGGCGTGCAATGGTGGCGAGTTCTGCCATGGCTTCTATCAGAGTTCGGTCTGCAGACGGGCGAGCAAATCGGCGTGAACGCCTGCATTCACTTCCTTGCGCAGAATCTGCTCCGCGCCCTTGACGGCCAGCGCGGCGACCTGCTCGCGCAGGGCCTCACGGGCCTTCAGTGCCTGCTGGTCGGCTTCGACGCGTGCGGCTGCAACGATCTTGTTGCCTTCCTCGGTCGCGCGGGCCTTGGCCTCTTCAACGATGGCCTGGGCGCGACGTTCGGCGTCGGCAAGACGCTGTGCGGACTCGTTGCGTGCCTGGCCCAGTTCGGCTTCCACGCGCTTGTTGGCGGCGGTCAGCTCGGACTTGGCCTTGTCGGCGGCAGCGAGGCCTTCGGCGATCTTCGCAGCGCGGTCGTCCAACGCCTTCGCGATCGGCGGCCACACGTACTTCATCGTGAACCCGACCAGGATCAGGAACACGATCATCTGAACGATCAGGGTACCGGTAATGCTCACTTTTCACCCTCTCTATGGGATTGAATCGAAGCCATTCGCTAGGGGCTCTAGGGAACGACGACGCAGGTCCGACGAGAAAGACTTACTTCGGCAGGTTGGCGATTTGCGACAGGAACGGGTTGGCCGTTGCGAACCACAGGGCGATACCGGTGCCGATAATGAAAGCAGCGTCGATCAGACCAGCCAGCAGGAACATCTTGGTTTGGAGTTCACCCATGAGTTCAGGCTGACGTGCGGCCGACTCGAGGTACTTGCTGCCCATGATGCCGATGCCGATACATGCGCCAACAGCGCCCAGACCGATGATCAGGCCGGCGGCCAGTGCAACAAAGCTAATAACTTCCATGATGACTCCTAGAGGACTTTGGTTGAAGAGAAAAACAAAAACAGAAACGAAAACTGATGATCAGTGGTGATCGTGGGCCTGGCCGATGTAGACCAGCGTCAGCATCATGAACACGAAGGCTTGCAACGTGATGATCAGGATGTGGAAGATGGCCCAGGCCGTGCCCGCGATGATGTGGCCGATGGCCAGGCCGATGCCGGTGGCCGACATGGACCAGGCACCGCCCATCAGGGCGATCAGCAGGAAGATCAGTTCACCGGCGTACATGTTGCCGAACAACCGCATGCCGTGCGAGACCGTCTTGGCGACGAACTCGATCATCTGCATGGCGAAGTTGAAGGGGTACAGCGCCCAGTGGTTGCCGAAGGGGGCGGTGAACAGCTCGTGCACCCAGCCGCCAGCGCCCTTGATCTTGATGTTGTAGTAGATGCAGATCAGCAGCACGGCCACCGACATGCCCATGGTCACCGAGAGGTCGGCCGTGGGCACGACGCGCAGGTAGGCGTGGTGCGGGTCTTCGCCGGCGAGGCCGAAGATCTTGGCCCAGATGGCCGGGAACAGATCGACCGGGAACAGGTCCATCGCGTTCAGCAGGAAGATCCAGACGAAGATCGTGAGTGCCAGCGGGGCCACGAACTTGCGGCTCGTGGCGTTGTGGACGATGCCCTTGGCCTGCTGGTCGACCATTTCGACCAGCAGCTCGACCGCCGCTTGAAAACGGCCGGGAACGCCCGAAGTGGCCTTGCGGGCGGCAAGCCACAGCAGCCAGCAGCCCAGGATGCCGAGCGAGATCGAGAAGAAGAGCGAGTCGAAATTGAAAACCGTAAAGTCAGCCACACCTCCAGGCTTGGAGCTTTGCAGGTGCGTCAAGTGGTGAACGATGTATTCACCCGCGGTCTGACTATGTTCCGCAGCGTTTTCAGCAGCCATTCCGTTACTCGTCTCTCTGTTTCCGGCGCCGGGGCGAGAACATCACCGCCAACCAGGCCGCCTTCATTGTCACCACCAGGCCGACCAGCATTGCTGGCCAGCTCAGCGCCGTAATCAGCCTTGGCGCAGCGATCAGCATCGCCACAGACAAGGCCATCTTGACCATTTCCCACAGGAAGAACCCGAACACCGCAGTACCCGGATTCAGGGAAGAAAACCGACCGGTCAGCCCCCGTGCGAACACCGCCGATGGAATGACCACCGCGATCGCACCGTAAGCGGCGGACCAACCCAGATTTTGCCTCCCCGTCAGCCCCCAGATGGCCAGAGCCACCAGCAGACCGACAACCAACTGCCCCGCAACCACCCGCCAGGGGGAGATCGAAGGGTTCTTTGCACGCAGTTCACGCGCCTCCTCGGCGGTCAACGGCTTGAATTCTGCGTCGAGGTCTTCAGCGACCTCCGAGTCTTGTCGGGCGATTGTTTTCATTTTGAATGAAGCCCGGATGACGACCCAGAATTTCTACAAAGCCATTGATTATAAGTAAAAACCCAACCCATCCCGCCACCCCACGTGTCGCGCATGCAAATCGCTCCTGCATTCCCTGACGCGAGCCCGACCCGGCGCACGCAACCATAATTCCTGCATGCACCCTATCACCGACGCCCTGCCCGCCACGCTTTGTTACCTCGATGGCGAGTACATCGCGCTGCGCGACGCGAAGATCAGCGTCCTGGACCGCGGCTTCATTTTCGGCGACGGCATCTACGAATACGTCCCCGTCTACTTCGGCCAGCCCTTCTGTTTCGAGGAGCACATGGCCCGGCTCGACCGCTCGCTCGCAGAGCTGCAGATCGAGAACCCGCTCTCGCTCGCGCAGTGGCGCGAGATCGTGATGCGACTGGTCGCTCCCGGCGGCGAAGCGCCACAATCCGTTTACTTTCAGGTGACACGCGGCGTGGCGCCGCGCGACCACGCCATGGTGCGCGGCATTCGCCCCACCGTGTTCGTGATGGTGAACCCGCTGCCGCCCATCTCCGAGGCCGTGCGCGCCAAGGGCGTGGCCTGCGTGACGGCGGAAGACTTCCGCTGGCAGAAGGCCCACATCAAGAGCACCAGCCTGCTGGGCGCCGTGCTCGCGCGGCAGATCAGCGTGGAAGCCGGCGCGGCCGAGACCATCATGTTCCGCGGCGAATGGCTCAGCGAAGCCTCGTCGAGCAATGTGTGGATCGTGAAGGACGGCGTGCTCGCCGGCCCGCCCAGGGACAACCTCGTGCTGACCGGCATCCGCTACGGCCTGCTGGAGCGCCTGTGCGAGGAGCATGGCATTCCTTTCACGCTGCGCCGCATCTCGCGCGACGAGGTGTTCGCCGCCGACGAGCTGCTGATCTCCTCGGCCAGCAAGGAGCTGCTGCCCGTGGTCACGCTCGACGGCAAGGCTATTGGCAACGGCCGCCCCGGCCCCATCTACAAGAGCTTGTACGCGGCCTACCAGGAGGCCAAGCTACGCAACGCACAGAAGCACGGAGTCCCGGCATGACCGACAACACGACCACCACCGAAACCACCTCGATCCCCGACCCGCGCAAGGAGTCGCTGATCGAGTACCCCTCGCAGTTCCCGATCAAGGTGATGGGCGCCAAGGTCGACGGCTTCGTGCACGCCGTCACGCAGATCGCCGAGCGCTTCGACCCCACCTTCGACGCCACCACCGTCGAGTTGCGCGACAGCAAGGCCGGCAACTACCTCGGCGTGACCATCACCGTCACGGCCACCAGCCGCGAACAGCTCGACGACCTGTACCGCGCGCTGTCGTCGCACCCTCAGGTCAAGGTCGTGCTTTGACCCGCCTGCGGCACGTCGCGGCGGCGCTCTGCGCGGGTGGCCTGCTGGCCGCCTGCTCGACGCCGCCGAACCCGTACTACGACGCCAGCCGCAGACACCACCGGCCCGACGGCTTCCAGGACAACTACGTCGAGTTCAAGCCCAAGAATTTCTTCACCGACGTGCTGCTGGGCTGGCAGATTCCATCGTGGTTCAAGGGCCTGCCGCCCGCGCCCGAAGCGCCACCGCCGGTGGTCGCGCCAGACCTCGCCTTCATTGTGTCGAACACCGGCGCACAGGCCCGGCCCGCCGCCACCTTCATCGGCCACGCCACCGTGCTGGTGCAGGTGCCGACCGCGAACGGCAGCCTCAACGTGCTGACCGATCCGGTGTTCGGCGAGCGCGCCTCGCCCGTCTCTTTCGTGGGACCGAAGCGCTTCCAGCCGCCCGGCGTGGCCCTGAAGGACCTGCCGCGCATCGACCTCGTGCTGATCAGCCACAACCACTACGACCACCTCGACGAGGCCAGCGTGAAGGCGCTGAATGCTCAGGCCGGCGGCCCGCCGCTGTTCGTGGTGCCGCTGGGCATCAAGCCGTGGCTCGCGGAGCGCGGCGTCACGAACGCGGTCGAACTCGACTGGTGGGACAGCGTCACGCTGCCTGCCACGCCTTCCGCGCAGGCACTCGTCCAGCGCAACGGCGCGGGCATCGACGCTGGCGCCAACAGCGACGCGGTGCAGGTGTTCCTGACGCCCGCGCAGCACTGGAGCGCCCGCGGCCTCGGCGACCGCATGAAGACGCTCTGGGGCGGCTTCGCGCTGCTTTCGCCGAAGCTGCACGTGTTCTATTCCGGCGACACCGGCTACTCGAAGGATTTCGCCGACATCCAGGCCCGTCTCGCGCCGCGCCAGGCCGACGCGCAGGGCGGCGGCTTCGACCTCGCGCTGCTGCCCGTCGGCGCCTACGAGCCCCGCTGGTTCATGAAGGACCAGCACGTCAACCCCGACGAAAGCGTGCGCATCCACCGCGAGCTGCACGCCAGGCGCAGCCTGGGCGTGCACTGGGGCACCTTCTCGCTCACCGACGAAGCGCTCGACCAGCCGCCCAAGGACCTTGCCGCAGCCCGCAAGGCCCAGGGCGTGGCTGACGACGCCTTCTTCACGCTCGCCATCGGCGAGACCCGCAAGCTGCCCGCGCGGCAGGCCACGCCATGACAGACATTGCCGCCACCGTTCCCGCCATCGAGCTGCATCCGATGGGCCGCGTCGACTACGCGACCACTTTCGCGGCCATGAAGCAGTTCACGCTCGAGCGCACGCCCGAGACGCCCGACGCGCTGTGGGTCTGCGAGCACGCGCCGGTGTTCACCCAGGGCATTGCCGGCAGGCAGGACCACATCCTGAACCCCGGCGCCATTCCCGTCGTGCAGACCGACCGCGGCGGCCAGGTCACCTTCCACGGCCCCGGCCAGGTGGTGGCCTATCCGCTGATCGACCTGCGGCGCGCCGGCTATTTCGTGAAGGAATACGTCTACCGCATCGAGGAATCGGTGCTGCGCACCCTCGCCCACTTCGGCGTGACCGGCCACCGCGTGCCGGGCGCGCCGGGCATCTACGTGCGCCTGGACGACCCGTTTTCGCACGCGATGCTGAAGGCATCGCCTCTGCCTGGTTCAGCCCCGACCGGCCCGCTGCCCGCCGCCGACCCGTTCCGGGGCCTCGGCAAGATCGCCGCGCTGGGCATCAAGGTGAGCCGCCACGCCACTTACCACGGCGTGGCGCTCAACGTCGAAATGGACCTCGAACCCTTCTCGCGCATCAACCCTTGCGGCTACGCGGGGCTGCAAACGGTCGACCTTTCTACAATCGGCATTCAAACCACATGGGAAGAAGCCGCCACGGTGCTGAGCCAGAAGCTCCGCGCCTTCCTGGCGCCTTGACATACCAATGAGCACCACAGAAGTCGTCCGCGACGCGCAAAGCGCCGAAAACTACAACCCCCTGGCCAAGCAGAAAGCGGCGGCCAAGCTCTCGCGCATCCCCGTCAAGGTGGTGCAGGGCGGCGAGGTGCTCAAGAAGCCCGACTGGATCCGCGTCAAGGCCGGCAGCCCGACCACGCGCTTCTACGAGATCAAGCAGATCCTGCGCGAAAGCAACCTGCATACGGTGTGCGAAGAAGCCTCGTGCCCGAACATCGGCGAATGCTTCGGCAACGGCACCGCCACCTTCATGATCATGGGCGACAAGTGCACGCGCCGCTGCCCGTTCTGCGACGTGGGCCACGGCCGGCCCGACCCGCTCGACAAGGACGAGCCGCTCAACCTTGCCAAGACCATCGCCAAGCTGCGCCTGAAGTACGTGGTGATCACCAGCGTCGACCGCGACGACCTGCGCGACGGCGGCAGCCAGCACTTCGTCGACTGCATCAGCAACATCCGCGAACTCTCGCCGATGACGCAGATCGAGATCCTGGTGCCCGACTTCCGCGGCCGCGACGACCGCGCGCTGGAAATCCTCAAGGCCGCGCCGCCGGACGTGATGAACCACAACCTGGAAACCGCGCCGCGCCTCTACAAGGAAGCGCGCCCCGGCAGCGACTACCAGTTCAGCCTGAACCTGCTGAAGAAGTTCAAGGCGCTGCACCCCAGCGTGCCGACCAAGAGCGGCATCATGGTCGGCCTGGGCGAGACCGACGAGGAAATCCTGCAGGTCATGCGCGACATGCGCGCCCACGACATCGACATGCTGACCATCGGCCAGTACCTGTCGCCGTCGGGCTCGCACCTGCCGGTGCGCCGCTACGTGCACCCCGACACCTTCAAGATGTTCGAGGAAGAGGCCTACAAGATGGGCTTCAGCCACGCCGCCGTGGGCGCGATGGTGCGGTCGAGCTACCACGCCGACCAGCAGGCGCATGCGGCCCAGCAGGCCGTGACTCACCAGGCGTGAGCCGGCAGCCCGCGCGGCCCTCAGCCGCGCGTGGCGTTCTCTTTCATCTTCGCCAGCGCGATGGCAATCGCCGCGCCGCCCAGGGTCTTGATCAGCCCCGAGTGCTGCGCATAGAACTGGCTCACCTCGTCGATGATGCCCGCGTGCTGCTGCTCGGCATGCGCGGCGATTTCGGTCACCTGCGCGGGTGACAGCTGCGAGGCCTGGTCGGGCGTGACCTGCGTCTGTCCCGGCTGCAGCATGCGGCCGAGCACGCCGCCCGCCAGCGCCGACGCGGCCGCCGGCCCGAGCGTGGCCAGGATCTGGTTGAGCACGCCGGCCTGCTGCTGCGGCGACGACTGGCCGAACAGCTGCCCGACCATGTCGCCGAATGGCGGCGTCTGGTCGGAGCGCATGGCCGCCGCGAGCCCCGCGCCGACCTCGCCGGTGGAAGCGTGCTGCGTGACCTGGTCGAGGTGGGCCTCGGGGCTGCTGTTGCCGCCGATGGCCTGCTGGAGGATGTCGAGTAGACCCATGTGGAACTCCTTGTCAGCGGGTCACGAGATGCCAGACCCCGAGCAGCAGGGCCGCGCCGATCACCGAGGCGATGAAGCCGGCGCCCGCGCCCGCAGCGTACAGCCCCAGGGCCTGTCCTGCATAGGTCGCCACCAGCGAACCGGCGATGCCCAGGATGACCGTGAGGATGAACCCCATCGAGTTGTTGCCCGGCAGGACCGCGCGGGCGATCAGCCCCGCGATGAAACCGATCAGGATCGTCCAGATGATGTGCACGAGAAGCTCCCTGTTTGCTGATGGTGACGAGGGCATCGTGGACCGCCCATCCTGATCGCTGGCTGACGGCTGCGCCCTGCAGGCTCGAGGTCGCCAAGGCGCTGGCCGAAAGCGTGAACATTTCGCTATCCTGCCCTTTGGTTGGTCAAGAAGAAGGAATGACTTTGCAAACGCACCCTGCCGTTCAAGCCGCGATGGAACGCAACTTCGGCGCCATCGCCGACCTGGTCCGTCTCCATGCGCAACACACGCCCGGGAACGCCGCGCTGGCCGACGCCCAGCACACGCTGGACTACCGCGCGCTGGACGCGCTGATGGACCGCATCGCGGCCAGCCTGCAGCGCGACGGCCTCGAGCCCGGCGACGCCATCGCGATATGCGCGTCTTCGTCGGTCAACTATGCGGCGGTGTTCCTGGGCGCGCTGCGCGCGGGCGTGGCGGTGGCACCGCTGGCGCCCGGCTCCACGCCGGCGAGCCTGGCCCGCATGATCGAGGACGCCGAGGCGCGCATCCTGTTCAGCGACGCATCGGCCGCCGAGGTGATCGGCCCCGCCAGGGAAGGCGGCATCGCCCGCGTCGCGCTCGACGGCTCCGCCGTGGGCCGCGGCTTCGAAGGCTGGCTCGCGCCGGCGGGCACGCAGCCCGCGCCCGTGGAGGCGCAGCCCGCGTGGGCGTTCAACATCATCTATTCGTCGGGCACCACCGGCGAGCCCAAGGGCATCGTGCAGGGCCACGGCATGCGCTGGGCCCATGTGCAGCGCGGCGCCAAGTACGAGTACAGCCCCGACACCGTCACCCTGCTGTCGACGCCGCTCTACTCCAACACCACGCTGGTGGTGTTCTTCCCCACCATCGCCTTCGGCGGCTGCGTGGTGCTGATGCCCAAGTTCGACGCGCTCGGCTACCTGCAGCTGGCCTCGCAGCGTCGCGTGACGCACACCATGCTCGTGCCGGTGCAGTACCAGCGGCTGATGGCGCACCCGCGCTTCGACGAGCACGACCTGTCCGCCTTCCGCCACAAGTTCAGCACCAGTGCGCCCTTCAGCGCCGCGCTCAAGGCCGACGTGCTCAAGCGCTGGCCCGGCGGGCTGGTCGAGTTCTACGGCATGACCGAAGGCGGCGGCACCTGCATCCTGGAAGCGCACCTGAACCCGGCCAAGCTGCACACCGTGGGCCGGCCCGCCGAGGGCAGCGACATCCGCCTGATCGACGAGCAGGGCAACGAACTGCCGCGCGGCAACACCGAGGTGGCCGGCGAGGTGGTGGGCCATTCGGCCGGCATGATGACCGGCTACCACCGCCAGCCCGAGAAGACGCGCGAGGCCGAGTGGTTCGACGCCGCGGGCAAGCGCTTCATCCGCACCGGCGACGTGGGCCGCTTCGACGCCGAGGGCTTCCTCACGCTGTTCGACCGCAAGAAGGACATGATCATCAGCGGCGGCTTCAACATCTATCCGAGCGACCTCGAGGCGGTGCTGCGCGGCCATGCGGCGGTGGCCGACGCGGCCGTGGTCGGCGTGCCGTCGCAGCAGTGGGGCGAGACCCCGGTGGCCTTCGTGGTGCGCCGCGAGGGCGACGCCACCACCGAGGCCGCGCTGCTGCAATGGACCAACGACCAGCTCGGCAAGACCCAGCGGCTGGCGCGGCTGAGCTTCATCGACGAACTGCCGCGCAGCGCGATCGGCAAGGTACTGAAGCGCGAATTGCGTGAACGCGATCACGGCTGACGCGTCGCCGCCCTGAAAACAGGGCACGATTGCGGCAGATGAAATCTCTACGCGGTCAGTTGCTCTTTTTCTGGGTGCTGTTGTTCGGCATGTGCGCCACGCTGGCGGTGGTCATGCTCACGCTGTACCGCAGCAGCGCGGGCGCGCAGGTGGCGGCGGGGCGCACCGCCACCGAGCAGTCGTGCCGGTCCATCGCGGCGCGCTATGCCCGCTCGGCCACCGCCCCCCCGACCGCCCAGCCGCAGGTCGACCTGCTGCAGGTGCTGCTGCAGCTGGTGCTGATAGAGGCGCCGCATGTCGAGGGCGGCGTATGGCAGGCCGGCGGCGGCCACCTGGCCTACGCCTACCCCACCTACGAAGGCAGCGGCGTCAAGCGCGACGTGCCCGCGGCCGAGCAGCCGCTGATCGCCGAGCTGGCGCAGCTCGCGGCGCGCACGCAGCAGCCGCAGACCGACGTGGTGCGCGGCAGCCGCGAGGCGCTGATCGTCTCGGCCTGCCCGCTGGCGACCCCGCGCAATGACCTGGCGGCCTGGACCATGACCCGCACCAGCGGCGGCGCGCTGGCCGCGCAGGACAGCCTGCGCACCGGCCTGGGCGTGTTGCTGGTGCTGGTGCTGGCCTCGGGCCTGTGGCTGGGCTTCATCCTGCTGCGCGGGCTGCGCCATGTGCAGCGCCTGGAAAGCCGGCTGGCCCAGGCCGACGCCGACGGCGCCGCCGTGCCCGAACTCCCCCGCACCGGCGTGCGCGAGCTCGACCGCATCGTCGACGGCTTCAACCACTACCGGCTGCGCTTCGAGGAGGCCCGCACGCACCTGCGCGCGGCCGCCCAGCAGCGCAGCCGCGACCAGCGCCTGGCCGCGCTGGGCCGCATGACGGGCGGCATCGCCCACGAGATCCGCAACCCCATCGCCACCATGCGGCTGAAGGCCGAGAACGCCCTGGCCGCCACGCCCGAGCGGCAGGGCGCCGCGCTGCAGGCCATCGTCGGCCAGATCGACCGGCTCGACGGCCTGGTGCAGAGCCTGCTGGCGCTGGTGCAGCCGGTGGCGCTGGCGCCGGTGGAAGTGGTGCTGCACCGCTGGCTCGACGAGCGCGTGGCCGCCGTGGCGCCCAAGGCCGATGCCGCCGGCGTGCAGGTCACGCTGCATCACGACCATCCCACCAGCGCCACCTTCGACCCGGTGCACCTGGCGCGCGCGGTCGACAACCTGCTCGACAACGCGGTGCGCCATGCGCCGCGCGGCGGCCACGTGGTGCTTTCGGCCCTGCAGCCCGACGCGCGCACGCTGGCCATCCGCGTGGACGACGACGGCCCCGGCGTGCCCGAATCGCTGCAGGCCAGCCTGTTCGAGCCCTTTGCCACCGGGCGCGCCGACGGCACCGGGCTGGGCCTGGCGCTGGCGCGCGAGGTGGCGCTGGCGCACGGCGGCGATCTGCGCCACGTGCCGCTGACGCCGGGCGCCCGATTCGAACTGGAGCTTCCATGGCGCATCTCCTGATCGTCGACGACGACGACGCCTTCCGCGACACGCTGGCCGAGACGCTGCAGGGCCTGGGCCATGAAACGGTCCCGGTCGCCAGCGGCGCCGAGGCCATCGAGACGGCGTCGCGCGAACGCTTCGACGCCGTGTTCCTCGACCACCGCATGCCCGGCATGGACGGCCTGCAGACGCTCGCCGCCCTGCAGGCGCGCCTGGCGCGGCTGCCGCCGGTGATCGTGCTCACGGCCTTTTCGAGCGCGGGCAACACCATCGAGGCGATGCGCCTGGGCGCCTTCGACCACCTGGCCAAGCCCATCAGCCGCGAGGCGGTGCGCGAGGTGCTGGAACGCGCGCTGCAGCAGCAAACGGCGGCCCTGCCGTCCGCCGCGGCGGCAGCGGACGACGACAGCGACCTGATCGGCCCGAGCCAGGCCATGCGCGAGGTGCACAAGCGCATCGGCCTGGCGGCCGCCAATTCGATGCCGGTGCTGGTGCTCGGCGAAACGGGCACCGGCAAGGAAATGGTGGCCCGCGCCCTGCACCGCCATTCGGCCCGCGCCGGCCAGCCGTTCGTGGCCGTCAACTGCTCGGCCATTCCGAAGGAGCTGCTCGAAAGCGAACTCTTCGGCCATGTGCGCGGCGCCTTCACGGGCGCCGCCGGCGAGCGGCCCGGGTGCTTTCGCGCGGCCGACGGCGGCGTGCTGCTGCTCGACGAGATCGGCGACATGGCGCTGGACGTGCAGGCCAAGATCCTGCGCGCCCTGCAGGAGGGCGAGGTCACGCCGCTGGGCAGCCACAAGACGGTGAAGGTCGACGTGCGCGTGGTCGCGGCCACCCACCGCGACCTGGCCGCCGCCGTGCGCGAAGGCCGGTTCCGGGAAGACCTGCTGTACCGGCTCGACGTGCTGTCGATCCGCATGCCGCCGCTGCGCGAACGGCTGGCGGACATCATTCCGCTGGCGGAGCACTTCCTGCGCCGCGCCGCGCTGCAAGGCGCACCCGATGCCGTGTCCAAGGCGCTGTCGGCCGAGGCGGCGCAGCGGCTGCTGAGCCACCCGTGGCCGGGCAACGTGCGGGAGCTGCGCAACGTGATGGAACGCTGCCATGCGCTGGTGCGGCACCGCGTGATCGGCGGCGCGGACCTGGACCTCGCGCTCGGAGCCCCGGCTCCCGGCGAAGCACCCGCCACGCTGCCTGCCGACTGGCTCGAGGGCGAACTCCCCGCCGCCGTCGAGAAGCTGGAGCGCCTGCTGATCGCGCACGCGCTGGCGCAGACGCAGGGCAATCGCGCCGAAACGGCACGCCGGCTGGGCATCCACCGGCAGCTGCTGTATCGAAAACTGGCGCAGTACGGCCTCGAATGAGCCACGGGTGTCCGCAAACCGGACACCCGGTGTCTCCGGATCATGCGGCGGCAAGCTGCATGATCCTCGTAAGTTGTTGATTTGAAAGGATTCATGGGCTGGCACGTTGTGTGAGATGTCTTTGGGCATCCACCCTTCAAGGAGCCATCCATGACACATCGCATCACCTTCCTCGCTGCCGCCTGCCTGCTGGCGAGCAGCGCTGCTTTCGCCCAGGTGCCGCCGCCGCCCGGCGGCCCGGTGCCCCCGCCGCCGCTCGGCGCCACCGCCCCCATGCCGCCCGCCGCGCCGGAAGCGGGCACCGTCGCCAGCGGCCGCGTGCAGCAGTGGCTCATCAACCCCAATGGCGAAGCCGACGGCCTGCTGCTGAGCGACGGCACGCAGGTCGCATTTCCGCCGCACCTCTCGGCGGCGGTGATGCAGATGCTCAAGCCCGGCGACACGGTGCAGGTCAGCGGCTGGCGCGCGCCCAACGTGCCGGTGGTGCGCATGCAGGCCCTCGTCGCCAACGGCCGCAGCCTGACAGACCAGCCTCCGGCGCCCGGCATGGCACCGCCGCCGCCGCGCGACCCGGGCGCGCTAATCGCGCTGTCAGCGGGCGGTCGCATCGAACGCCTGCTCTACACCGACCGCGGCGACGTGCGCGGCGTGGTGCTCGCCGACAAGACCACGGTGCGCTTTCCCCCGCACATCGGCGCCATGTACGGCGCGCAGCTGCAACCCGGCGCACAGCTCCATGCACGCGGCTGGGGTACGCGCAGCGCGCAGGGCACGGCGCTGGAAGCCACCAGCCTCGGCCCGACCGCGGACACGGTGCGCGAAGTATTTGGCGGGCCGGGCCTGGAACCCGCACCGCGCGGTCCCGGCGGTCCCCGCGGTCCGAGGGGCGCGGGCCCCACGCCGCCCGCGCCGCTGATGGCTCCGCCGGCCCCGGTACCGGCCTCCTGATCTTGCTGTCCGGCCCGCCATGACCACCACCGCCGCACCCTCGCGCCGCAGCCTGCGCGCACTCGACGCACTGGCCTTCTTCGCACCCGACATCCAGGGCGGCGTCGGCCCGTTCCTGATCGTCTTCATGGCCGGCACGCTGGCCTGGGACCCGCAGCGGATCGGCACCGTGATGTTCGTCTCGGCGCTGGTCGGGCTGCTGGTTCAGGCGCCGGCCGGGGCGCTGATCGACAGCGCGCGCCACAAGCCGCGCTGGATCGCCGGCGCCATTTCGCTCATCGCGGCATGCCTGGTGGTCATGGCGCACTGGCCGGGCTACGGCGTGATCCTGGCGGGGCAGTCGCTCATCGGCGCGGCGGGCACGCTGGTGGCGCCCGCCATCGCGGCCGTCAGCCTGGGCATGGTGGGCCGCGCCGGGCTGGACGCGCGGGTCGGCCGCAACGCCGCGATCACGGCGGCGGGCACGGTGCTGTGGGCGCTGGGCACCGGCTGGGTGGGCCACGCGTTCGGCCCGCGCGCCATGTTCTTCTACGCGGTGGCGATGGCGCTGCCGACCATCGCGGCGGCCATGCTGATCCGCAAGCGCGACGTCGATCCGAAGCTGGCGCGCGGCGCCGATGCCGATCACGACGAGGCCGGCGCGCCGCACTCCACCGCACGCTGGTACGACCGCCGCTTCATCGTGCTGCTGACCTGCGCCTTCCTGTTCCACCTGGCCAATGCCGCCATGCTCACGCTCGTGGCGCAGAAGGTCGGCACGCAGGCCGGCACCTCGGCCACGCTGTGGCTTTCGGGCGGGGTCATCGTCACGCAGCTGGTCACCATCCCGATCGCCCTGGCGGTCGGGCGCTGGGCGCCGCGGCTGCCGCGCAAGCCGATCTTCCTGGTCGGCTTCGCGGTGCTGCCGGTACGCGGGCTGATGTACCTGCTGGCCGACAGCCCGGCCGCGCTGCTCTCGCTGCAGGTGCTGGACGGCATCGGCGCGGGCATCTTCGGCGTGATGCTGACCCTGATGATCGGCGACCTCACGCGCGGCAGCGGCCACTTCAACTTCGCGCTGGGCATCGGCGCGGCCTGCGTGGGGCTGGGCGCGGCGCTCAGCAACCTGGTGGCGGGCACCGTCGCGCACCTGGCCGGCTACGGCACGGCCTTCGTGATGCTGGCGGGCATCGCGGCTGCTGCGCTGACGCTGTTCGCGCTCGCGATGCCGGAAACTCGCGAGCGGCGCCGTTCGATGGCGAACGCGCCGGCCGCCTCCGCACTGACCATCGCCGCTCCATGACCAAAGACACCGTGTCCGCCCTCGCTTCCTCCTCGCCCGCCGCTTCCGGCGCCGACGCGCCCGCAACCCACGAAGGCGGCGGCAACGGCCTGCTCTGGGTGCTGGTGGCGGTGGCGGTGCTGTTCGCCTTCTTGCGCCCGCGCGCGCCGATGGACTGGCTCAAGCTGGTCGACTGGCAGACCGTGGGCGCGCTGGCCGGGCTGCTCGCCATCACGCAGGGCGTGGAGAAGAGCGGCATGCTCCAGTCGGCCGCCCAGCGGCTGCTGGCACGCACCACCGACCTGCGCCAGCTGGCGCTGCTGCTGACCGCCACGGCGGCCGTGCTGTCGGCGCTGGTCACCAACGACGTGAGCCTGTTCCTGCTGGTGCCGCTCACCCGCGTGCTGGCCACCCAGGCGCACCTGCCGCTGGCGCGGCTGGTGGTGCTGCAGGCGCTGGCGGTGAACGCGGGCTCCGCGCTCACGCCCATCGGCAATCCGCAGAACCTGTACCTGTGGCACCGCACCGGCGAGAGCTTCGGCGGCTTCATGCTGATGATGGCGCCCACCGTGCTGGTCATGCTGTTCTGGCTGTTCGTGGCCGTTTGGCTGCTGGTGCCGCGCACGGCCATCGCGCTCAAGCCGGCGGCCGAGGCCACGCCGGTGCAGCCGAGGCTGCTGGCGCTGTCGGGCGTGCTGTTCGTGGGCTTCGTCGTCGCGCTCGACCGGCACTGGCTGCTGGCGGGCCTGGCGGTGGTGTTCGTCGCCTACCTGCTGTTCCAGCGCCGCGTGCTGCTGGGCGTCGACTGGGCGCTGCTCGCCATCATCGCGCTGATGTTCGTCGACCTGCGACAGCTCGCCGAACTGCCGGCGGTGGCTTCGCTGGTGGGCCAGTGGCCGATTGCCGAGGGCTGGCGCGCGTACCTCGCGGCCATCGTCACCTCGCAGTTCATCAGCAACGTGCCGGCCACCATCCTGCTGGACCGCTACGTGCACGACCTGCCCGCGCTGGCGGCGGGCGTGAGCGTGGGCGGCTTCGGCTGCGTGCTGGGCTCGCTGGCCAACCTCATCGCCCTGCGGCTGGCCAAGGTGCCGCACGGGCTGCGCGAGTTCCATCGCATCAGCATTCCCTTCCTGGTCGTGTGCGCAGCATCGGCGCTGCTGCTGCGGCTCGGTTGATCGCGTTTTCCGTTCCACAACCACACTCAAAAAGGACATTCCATGCCACATCCCCACGACACCCTCGACGTCTGGTCGGTCGAAGGCCGGTTCCAGCATCTGATCTACAGCCCCAAGGGCGGCATCGAAGGCGTGCTGATCGACACCGACGGCGTGCCCACGCAGTTCGTGTTCGAGCGCCACGACGAAGACGCCGCGGCCGCGTTCGCCGACCTGAAGTCCGGCCAGGCACTGGTGATCGAAGGCATCGAGGAAGGCCCCTCGCCCAAGGGCGAGGCGCAACACACGGTCTACCGCTTCGAACGGCTGGCGTCGGTCGACGGCAAGGCCCCGCGCCAGGCGGAGGCCGCCGCAAGCATCGACGGCCAGGTGGTGCGCTTCAACTACGCGCGCCACGGCGAGGCCAACGGCGTGGTGCTGGACACCGGCGACTTCGTCCACACCAAGCCCGACGGCATGGCGCGCCTGGGCCTGAAAGTGGGCGACAAGGTGCGGGCCGAGGGCCGCACGCAGCCGCTGGCGACCGGCAACGGGCGCGTGGTCGAGGCCGTGCGGGTCAACGGACAGGCCGTGCGGGACGACGCCGACGAGGGCTGATCGATCCCGCTTGCGGCACGGCCGGGGCTGCGCGGACAATCCGCTGCAGCCCATGCATGCCCCCGCTTCCTCCCAGCCGCCCCACCAGCCCCGCCATGAACTCGCCCTGCGCGACTATGGCCACTCGCACGGCAGCCACGCGCACGACCACTTCCAGGTGCTGATCGGCCTGGACGGCGTGCTCGAGATCGAAGTGGAGGGCCGGGGCCGCGACATCGGCGCAGGCCAAGCGCAGGTGATCGCCCCGGGCGAGCGGCACGACTTCAGCGCGCGCAAGCACGGCAGCCTGTGCCTGGTGCTCGACACCACGCAGCCGGCATGGGCGCGCTGCACCGAGCGCGCACCGACCGGCGCGCCACAACTGCACACGCTGGCGCGCTACCTGGCGCAATGCATCAGGCAGCCGCAGGCCTCGGCGCTGGCCCTGCTGCACGGCCCCGCGCTGCTGCTGGAGGCCTGGAGCCCCGGGCCGGCGTCTTCGGACTCGCGCCGTCGCCGCATCGACTGGCCCCTGCTCGCCGACTGGGCCCGGGCCCGCTGGCACGAGCCGCTGGGCGTGGCCGACCTGGCCGATGTCGCCTGCCTGAGCCCGAGCCAGTTCGCGCAGCGCTGCCGCGAAGAACAGGGCACGAGCCCGATGCACTGGCTGCGCTCGCTGCGGCTGGCGCATGCGCGCGAACTGCGGCTCGGCGGCATGGGCGTGGCCGAGACGGCGCGCCGCACGGGCTACCGCTCGCCGTCGGCGCTGACCGCCGCGCTGCGCCGCTGATTTCACCGCCGATCCCGCCGCAAACCGTCGTTGCGCGACGACAGTCCGTCATTGCGCGACGCTCGCATCGCGTAGCCTCGCCGGCCATGCCGTCCACTTTCTTTGCACTGCTCGCCATTGCGCTCTGGGCGACGCTCGCCTCGCTGGGCACCTCGCTGTCGCACCTGCCCCCGTTCCTCACGACCGGTATCGCGCTGATCGTCGGCAGCGTGCCGAGCTGGCCGCTGGTGCTGCGCGACCGCAGCGCATGGAAGGTGCCGCCGCGCACGCTGGCGCTGGGCATCTACGGCCTGTTCGGCTATCACTTCCTGCTGTTCATGGCGCTGCGGATCGCGCCGCCGGTGGAAGCCAACCTCGTCAACTACCTGTGGCCGCTGCTCATGGTGATGCTCGCGCCGGTGCTGCTGACAGGCATGTCGCTGCGACCGGTGCACGTGGTGGCGGCGCTGCTGGGGTTCGCGGGCGCGGCGGCGGCGATCCTCGGGGCGCGGGGGGCCGTGGCCTCCGGGCCGGCAACCACGTACTGGGGCTTCCTGACCGCGCTGGCCTCGGCCGTGATCTGGGCCAGCTACTCGCTGTGGACGAAGCGCGTGCCGGCCTTCCCCACTTCCGCCATCGGGCTGTTCGGGCTGGTCTCGGGCCTGCTGGCGCTGGCCTGCCATGCCCTGCTGGAGACACCGGCCGTGTTGTCGGGCCGCGACTGGCTGCTGCTGGTGCTGTGCGGCCTCGGCCCGCTGGGCGCGGCCTTCTTCCTGTGGGACATGGCGCTCAAGCGCGGCGACGCGCGGCAGATCGGCATCCTGAGCTACATCACGCCGCTGGCCTCGACCGCGCTGCTGCTCGCCGTGACCGGCCGGCCGCTGACCTGGAGCATCGCGCTCGCGGCGATCCTGATCATCTCGGCCGCGCTGATGGGCACCCGCGCGCGCTGAATGCGCCTGCGTCCGACGGCGCGCCGCGCGTTTTCTGGCAGAGTGGCGGCTCAGGAACAAAGGAGCCACGCATGAACGAAAAGAACGGTGATTTCGAGATCACGCCCAAGCTCGTGTTCGACATGAACCTTGCGCTGTACCTCGATCTGGTCGCCGCACTGGAAACCGCGGGCGCCGTCACCTACCGCCAGATGGCGGCCCGCGTTCTGAACATCAGCATGGATGCCCGCGACGACGGCGAAGCCGGCCTGTCGACGGTGCTCGAAGGCATCGCCAAGGGCTTCGCGGGCCGGGGCGACGGCCTGTCGATCGAGCTGCTGAAGGCCGCGCGCGGCCTGCGGGACGACGAGGCGATGGGCGACATTCCCATGCGCCCCGAAAACGACTGAAGCGTCCCCCGCCCGTCGATCAGTCAGTCGATCAGGCTTCGGCGACCTGCAGCACCAGCTTGCCGAAGTTCTCGCCCGCAAAGAGCTTGTTGAGCGACTCGGGGAAGGTGTCCAGTCCCTTGACGACGTCTTCCTTGCTCTTCATGCGGCCGTCCTTCAGGTAGCCGGCCATCTCGGCGATGGCGATGTGATACCGGTCGGCGTAGTCGAACACCACGATGCCCTCCATGCGCGCGCGGTTCACCAGCAGGCTCAGGTAGTTCTTCGGCCCGGCCGAGGGCATGCTGTTGGCGTTGTTGTACTGGCTGATGGCGCCGCAGATGATGATGCGGGCCTTGCGCGCGAGCCGCGCCAGCACCATGTCGAGGATCTCGCCGCCGACGTTGTCGAAGTAGACGTCCACGCCCTTCGGGCAATGCGCCTTGAGGCCTTCGCGCACAGCGCCCGCGCCGGCCTTGTAGTCGATGCAGGCGTCGAAGCCCAGCTCCTTGACCACCCAGTCGCACTTGGCGGCGCCGCCGGCGATGCCGACGACGCGGCAGCCCTTGATCTTGGCCAGCTGGCCCACGGTCTGGCCCACGGCGCCCGCCGCACCGGAGACCACCACCGTCTCGCCCGGCTTCGGCTGGCCCACGTCCATCAGCCCGAAGTAGCCGGTCATGCCGGGCATGCCCAGCACGTTGAGCCACTGGGTGATGCTGCCGACGCTCAGGTCGATTTTCACCAGACCGTTGCGCTTGAGGTCGTCCTGCGCGATGAGGATGTATTCCTGCACGCCGAGCGTGCCGTACACCGTGTCGCCGACGGCGAACTTCGGGTTCTTCGAGGCCACCACGCGGCCGACGCCGCCGGCGCGCATCACCTCGTCGATGGCCACGGGCGGGATGTAGCTCTTGGCGTCGTTGAGCCAGCCGCGCATGGCCGGGTCGAGCGACAGCGACAGCGTCTTGACCAGCACGCCGCCCTCGGCCGGCTCGCCGACGGGCTCGGTGGTGAACTTCCAGTTCTCGCGGGTGGCGGCGCCTTCGGGGCGCTTGGCAAGGCGGACCTGGTGGTTGGTGAGGGGGCTGCTCATGGTGTCTCCTTGAATGACGGGCCGGGCGCCGGCGTGGGCGCGCAGGCGCATCGTAGCCGCGCACCCCGCGCCCTCCGTAGCCCCGCCTGTAGCGCATGCGACAGCCGGGCGCGGCCGCGCGCTACACCAGCCGCACGATGATCTGCAGCCCCGGCGAGGCGTTGCGCACCATGAGTTCGCCGCCGTGCGCCTCGGCGATCAGCCGGCACAGGTACATGCCCAGGCCGACGCCGCCGGTGGCCCGCGCCCGCGCGCCGTCGGTGCGGTAGAAGGGCTCGGTGAGCCGCTCCAGCTGTGCATCGTCGACGCCGGGGCCGTGGTCGCGCACCTCGATCTCGACGCCCTGCTGCTTGCCGTCGAGCACCGCGCGCAGCGACACGCAGGGCGGGCGCGGCGCGTCGTTGCTGTAGCGCAGCGCGTTGTCCAGCAGGTTGCGCACCAGCAGGCGGATGCGCATGCGGTCGACGGCATGCGGCGGCAGGCCGTCGGCCAGGTCCAGGTGCACCTGCTGCGCGCCGGGCATCTCGGCCACGGTCTCGCGGATCAGCACGGCCAGGTCGACCGGCTCGCGCTGCAGCGCCACGTGCGGGCTCGCCAGCCGTTCGCTTTCGAGCAGGTCGCTGATGAGGTCGCGCATCTCGTTCAGGTCGCGCAGCAGCGCCTCGCGCTCGGCCTGGCCTTCGGGCGTGGCCGGCAGCAGCTCGGCGTTGAGGCGGGCACGGGTGAGCGGCGAGCGCAGCTCGTGGCTCAGCGCGAGCAGCAGGCCGCGCTTGGCGTCGAGCATGGCCTGGATGTCGTCGGCCATGGTGTTGACGCGCTGCGCGAGATCGCCGAGGTCGTCGTTGCGGCGGACCGGAATGGGCTGCGAGAACTCGCCGCGCCCGAAGCGCTGCGCACCTTCTCGGATGTCGATCAGCGGCCGCAGCAGCCGGCTCACGTAGGCATAGGCCAGCAGCACGCACGACAGCAGCACGCCGAGCGTGGCCCAGCCGATGACGCGCGGCGCCAGCTCCCAGAGCTTGGGCGACCAGCCGAAGATCACGCGGTGCCCATCGGCGGTGGAGCGGATGAACCACTTGTCGCCGCCTGGCCTGTCGTCGCGGTCGTGCATCCAGCCGCCGGGGCTGTTCGCGCCGCCGGGGTTGGAGTCCCAGTTGACCGTGGGGCCGACGATGCGGATGGTGATGGGAAGGCGCGCCACCAGCGCCTGCGCGCGCGCCACGTCCGGCGGCGTGCCGATGTCGGCGACCAGGCGGTCGGTGTAGTCGGTCAGCATCGGCCTGGCGGCCTCGGCCCAGCCGGTGGAAAAAGCCCGCTTCATGCCGCCCATGAAGACCACTGCCATCACCATGGCCAGCAGCACGAACATCAGCACCAGCCGCACGCGCAGCGAACGGCGCCAGCGGCGCTTGCCCTGCACCTTCTCGTTCCAGCGAGCATGCCACTGCTTGTGCCACTCCTGGCGCCATTCTTCGTCGCGGCATTCCATGCGCCGCCGCATCTCGCGGGGGAACCTGCGGTTGAAGCTCATGCAGTCTCGCTGCGCGCCACGGCCAGCGCGTAGCCGGCATTGCGCAGCGTCTTGATGCAGTCCAGCGGCTCCAGCTTCTTGCGCAGGCGGCTCACCACGATGTCGACCGCGCGCGTGTAAAGCTCGGCCTCGTGGCCGCGCAGGCGGTTGAGGATGTCGTCGCGGCTGAAGACCTTGCCGGGTTCGCCGGCCAGCAGCGCGAGCAGCTCGAACTCGGTGCCGGTGAGCTCCACGCGCTCGCCGTGGCGCAGCACCTGTCGGCGGTCGAGGTCGATCGACAGGCCGTCGAACACGCGCTGCTGCGTGCTGCTTGCGGCCGGCGGCGCGCTGCGCTGGCGGCGCAGGATGGTCTGCACGCGCGCCACCAGCTCGCGCGGCTCGAAGGGCTTGGGCACGTAGTCGTCGGCGCCCAGTTCGAGGCCGACCACGCGGTCCATCACTTCGCCGCGCGCGGTGAGCATCACGATGGGGATGTCGCTTTCCTTGCGGATCTCGCGGCACAGCTCGAAGCCGTCCATCTCGGGCAGCATGACGTCGAGGATGGCGGCGTCGTATTGGCCGGCGCGCAGCTTGGCGAGGCCTTCGCTCGGGCGCACTGCGCTTTCGAGCGTGCAGCCGAAGCGTGCGAAGTAGGTGGTCAGCGGCGCGGCGAGGTGTTCGTCGTCGTCGATCAGCAGGATGCGCGGCATGGCGGGATTGTGCCTCCTGGCAAGCATGTGGCGGATGACTTCGCTCACCATCAGACCCGCCGGCATCGCACCGCCCAGGTCAGGCCCGCCACCAGAAGTGCGAGCAGCAGCGCGTGGTAGACCACGTCGCCCGTGGAGCCGGGGCCGATGCCGGCCACGATGGTGCCCAGCCCGACCAGCGTGCCCAGCAGCGCGAAGCCCTGGCCGAAGATGGCGGCGCGCCGCGCATGCGCGGGACGCAGCCAGGTCTCGACCGAAGCCAGCACCAGCACCGTCGCGATCACCGCCTCGGCGATGCGCGCCTGTGCATGCGCATGGCCCGGCACGAGGTAGCCGGCATGCACCGTCGACGCGACACCGAGCGTGAACGCCTCGGCGAGCATCCATGCGCGCGCGGTGCGCGGGCGCATGACGGGGGCGGCGATGGCGCTCACCACGGATCGGCCCGGCCGATGCGGCCGAGATGCGTGAGCCCGAAACCGGCGGCGTACTTGAGCCCGTAGCCGAGCGCGCGGTCGAAGCCGATGTGGGCGAACCAGATCAACCCGCCGGCCACAGCCCACGGCGTGGCCGCGAGCACGCCGAGCGCGAGCAAAAGTGAGGGGCCGACGTATGAGTGCGTCGCGTTGTACAGCGCCGCGCCCACGCGCGGCCCGGCAAGGTAGCCGAGCATCGCGAGGTCGGGCGCCAGCAGCCAGAGCGCGAACACGCCCCAGCCCAGCCCGTACTGCGCGTACGCGGCAAGCGCCACGCCAAGCACCACCGCGCCCTCGAGGCGCAGCAGCGCACGCACGCCACCCGCGGCCGCGGCGCCAGAGGCCTGTTCGCGGGACACCGCGGAACCGGCTTCGCCGGCCCGCAGGTATCGCCCCCGGAGAGGGGGAAGGCGAAGCGACACGAAGTGCGCGAAGACTGGGGGCGAGCCCATGCTCAGTTCCAGCGGCGGCCGCCGCGCTCCATGAAGTCGCGCACCTTCTGCTGCTGCGCGGCGTTCAGGTTGTCGTAGAAGTCGGCGGCGGCCGCGATGATCTCGGGGCTGCCGGCGCGCACCGCCGCGGTCTTCTCGTCGACGAGTCGTGCGGCACCGGCCTGGTCGAGCTTGTTGCCCGCGAACAGCGCCTTGAACTGCGAGCGCGGGTCGCCCGAGCCGCCTGCGCCGCGCATGGCTTCACGCTGCGCCTGCATCTTCTCTGCCAGCACGGTGAGCTTCTGTTTCTGGTTGGCGTCGAGCTCGAGCTTGCTGCCCACGCGTTCGACCATCTTGGCGCGGAATTCGGCACTGTTGCCGCTCCAGCCGTGGCGGTGGCCGGCGCAGCCGGCGATGCTGCCGGCCACCACCGCGAGGCCGGCAAAACCGAAGAGAGTACGTTTGATCCAGTGCTTCATGATTGTTCCTTGCTCGCCCCCAGGCTTGCCCACTTCGTGTGGCCGCCATCCCCCTACCGGGGGCGACACCCGTGGCCCGGCAAAGCCGGTTCCACGGTGTCCCTGAAAAAGGGGCATCGTTGATTGGAGGGATTACAGGCGGCTGCTCTTGGCGTTGGCCGCCGAGGCGCGCGCGTCCACGGGGTTCTGCATGGTCGAGATGACCTGGCTGTTCACGCGCGAGCCCGAGGACACGTTCTGGTCGGGCGCCGCCGCGGTGCGCACGGCTTCGGCGACGACGCGGGCGCGCTCGGTCGACACGGCCACGGTCTCGGGACCGCGCGAGCCGCGCACCACGTTCTGGTCGGGGGCGGACGCGGTGCGCACGGCTTCGGCGCTGACTTCGGCGCGGCTCTTGGCCGACACGGCGGGCAGCACGCCCTCGTAGCTTTCAGCCTTGGCGCCGGCTGCCGCGAGCATGGCGAACGAACCGACGGCGATGATCTGGGTCAGGGAGAGAGATTGCTTCATTTGGCAGGCCTTTCTTTCAGGGGTTGGAAGAGAAGGCCTGATCGTGCTTGCGGGGCCGCCGCAAGTCCTTTCGCCGCAGTTTCGGCGTGTTTCGTTTTATTGCGGCGCTAGTGCTTTCGCAGCAGCCGCAGCAGCACCGCGAGCGCGATGCAGGGCGCGAGCAGCGCCCAGAAGCCCGCATGCGCATAGCCCAACCCGCCCGCCAGCGAGCCGGCGGCGAACGTGGCCACCGGCGGCCACGCCTTGTGCAGGCGGGCACCGGCCGCCGCCATGCCGGGCGCGCGCGTCGCGATGTCGACCAGGTCCATCACCAGCTGCGTGACGTTGCCTGTCATCACGGTGCTGGGCGTCAGGCGCGAGAACACGCTGCGCGCGGCGGTGTTCTGCACCGACATCGCCAGCACGCCCATCAGCCCGACGCCGATGGCCTGCATGCCGCCGCCGTGTGCAAACGGCCCGGCCCACACGCCGGCAAGCATGAAGGCCACGAGGCCCGCGAGCTGGATGGCGACCAGCGGCGCGGCGGTGTCGCGCCCTTGCCGTTCGCGCCGCAGCTGGAACAGGCGCGTGGCAGCGACGCCGATGACGAAGGTCGGCAGCGCCAGCAGCTTGCCGACCACATCCGCATGGCCGTCGCCCGCCATCGCCGCGCCGATCAGCACGAAGTTGCCGGTGACGTGCGCGGTGAAGAGGCCGAACAGCGCGACGAAGCCGAGCGTGTCGACGAAGCCGCCGGTGAAGGCGAGCAGCATGCCGTGGCCGGGAGGATCGACAGGCGCCGCGTCGGCAGCGTGGGCGGCGGGCGCGGCGGGCGTGGACGAAGGCGAAGTCATGCGAGCGATGTCCCTTGGCAATGCGCGGTGCCGCGCGCCACGAAAAGACTCAGCCCGCGAGCGCGGCGGCCGGGTCGTCGGATTCGAGCACGCCCCTGGCCCACGCCTCGAGCTTGCCGGTGTCGGCGCGCAGCACTTCCTGCTTGACCGCGAGGATGCGCGAGGGGTGCATCGAGAAGCTGCGCAGGCCCAGCCCGAGCAGCAGCCGCGTGAACGCCACGTCGCCTGCCATCTCGCCGCACACCGACACGCCCTTGCCCTGCCGGCGGCACTCGGCGATGGTGTCGGCCACGAGCTTGAGCACGGCCGGGTGAGCCGGGTCGTAGAGGTGCGCCACCGACTCGTCGGCGCGGTCGATGGCCAGCGTGTACTGGATCAGGTCGTTGGTGCCGATCGACAGGAAGTCGAAGTGCTTCAGGAAGATGCGCAGCGTGAGCGCCGCGGCCGGTATCTCGATCATGGCGCCGAGCTTGACCGGGCCGTACACCGCGCCGCGGTTGTCGAGCTCGGCCCGCGCGAAGTCGATCAGCGACATGGTCTGGCGGATCTCGCTGGCGTGCGCGAGCATGGGAATCAGCAGGTGGATCTCGCCGTGCGCGGCGGCCCGCAGGATGGCGCGCAGCTGCGTGAGGAACATCGCCGGGTCGGCCAGGCTCCAGCGTATGGCGCGCAGGCCGAGCGCGGGGTTCAGGTGCTCCTGCTTGTTGGCCGACTTGCTGTCCAGCGGCTTGTCGGCGCCCACGTCGATGGTGCGGATGGTGACCGGCATGCCCTGCATGCCCTCGACCGCGCGCTTGTAGGCCTGGTATTGCTCTTCCTCGTCGGGCAGGCGCGTCTGGCGGGCCGAAGATTCGCGGCCCATGAAGAGGAATTCGCTGCGGAACAGCCCGACGCCCACCGCGCCGGCCTTGACGGCGCCCACGGTGTCCTCGGGCATCTCGATGTTGGCCAGCAGCTCGACGCGCTGGCCGTCGAGCGTGACGGCCGGCTTGTGGCGCAGCCGCGCGAGGCGCCCGCGCTCCAGGTCGCCCTGGCGCTGCTTGAAGCCGTATTCGGCCAGGATGATCGGCGAGGGGTCGACGATGACCACGCCGGCATCGCCGTCGATGATGACCCAGTCGTCCTGGCGCACCAGCTGGCTCGCGGTGCGCGCGCCCACCACGGCCGGGATGTCCATGCTGCGCGCGACGATGGCGGTGTGCGAGGTGCGCCCGCCCACGTCGGTCACGAAGCCGGCGAACACGCTCTTCTTGAACTGCAGCATGTCGGCCGGCGACAGGTCGTGCGCGATCAGCACCAGCGGCACGTCGATGCCGTCGCCCGCGGTGGGGTCGTCGTGCTCGTCGTTGTCGTCGACCGGCGCGGCGGCGCGCTTGCGGCGCGGCGGGCTCGGCGCGAGCACGGCGGCCGTGCCCTTCATGCGGTGCAGCAGGCGCTCGACCACCTGCTCGAGGTCGGCCTTGCGCTCGCGCAGGTAGGCGTCTTCCATCTCGTCGAACTGGCGCGCGATGATTTCCAGCTGCGTGGTCAGCGCCCATTCGGCGTTGTAGAGCCGCTCGCTGATCCAGTGCTTGACGCCGCCGCTCAGGGCCTCGTCCTGCAGCAGCATCTGGTGCACCTCGAGCAGCGCGGCGAGTTCGTGCGGCGCGTCGTTGGGGCCCATCTGGGCCACGTTGGCCTGCAGCTTGGTGAGCTCGTCGGCCACCGCGTTGCGCGCGGTGCGCACGCGGTCGATCTCGGTCTCGATCTCTTCGGGCTTGATGAAGTAGTGGGCCACGTCGATGCGGCTCGACACCACCAGCACAGCGCGCCCGATGGCAATGCCACGGGCGACAGGGAGGCCGTGGACTGCGAAGGTCATGGGAGAGTCCTTATTCGCCTTCGCCGAACTTGTCGTCCATGAGATGGACGATGGCGTTCATCGCTTCTTCTTCCTGCGGGCCGTTGGTTTCGAGCTCCACGGTGGAGCCGAGCCCGGCGGCCAGCATCATGACGCCCATGATGCTCTTGGCATTGATGCGGCGGTCGCCGCGCGAGAGCCAGACCTCGCAGGGAAAGCTGCCTGCGAGCTTGGTCAACTTGGCCGATGCGCGTGCATGCAGGCCCAGCTTATTGCTGATGGTCACGGATTTCTTGATCACTGTGCTTTCTCTTCGCCTGGTTCTGGGGAGCGGCCGCCGCCACCTGCATGACACCCGCGGTGCCGCCGGCCAGGGCCCGTTGCACCAGAGTCTCGAGCGGTTCGTGCCGGTAGGTGACGGCGCGCAGCAGCATCGGGAGATTGACCCCCGCCACCAGCCGCGACCGGACGCCGTCCACCAGCTTCTGCGCCACGTTGCAGGGCGTGGCGCCGAACACGTCGGCCAGCACCAGCACCTGCGCGCGGGGCGCGTGCAGCTGCTGAGCGAGCGTGATGCGCGCGGCGGCCAGCGTTTCTTCGGGCGACACGTTGGGCAACACGTCGAGCGCGACGATGGCCTGCTCGCAATCTGGGAACACATGCAGCGCGCACTGCCGCAGCGCATGTGCGAACGGTGAGTGGGCGATGATGAGGATGCTGTTCATGCGGGACGGAGGACGACGCGCCGATTATGCGGGGGCGCCCAGTGGATGTAGATATATGACACAACGCGGCAGCGCGGCAAACCGGACAGTGCCGCCCCAGGGCGAGCGGCACGCGCGGCTATCAAAACAATAGCAGCCTCGCTTCACGGGAGGCGCAGGCCTTCGAAGAAGGTTTGCGAGGCATCGGCCGCGGACGGCTTGCCGAGCACGGTGGCCTGGTAGAGCGCCACGGTGCCGTCTTTCTGCGATTGGGCGAACCACAGCACCTGCACGGGCGCGCCGGCCTGCGCCGGTCGGGCATCCAGCCGCAGCGGCGGCGGCACGGCGGTCGCGCGCTGCACGCTGGCGCTGGTTTCGGTCACCTGCATGCCGCCGAGCTGGGCGCGGGTGGCGGTGCGCCACGCATTGAGCCAGGCTTCGGCCTGCGCCGGCCCGCTGGCCGAAGCGTGCGCGATGGCGAAAGTCGCGCCGCCGGCTTCGCAGCCCGTCATGTCGACCTGCACCGATTCGGCACCGAGCGGCACGGCACGGTTCGCCTTGTCGGCCTTGCAGGGCAGCATCGCGATCAGCCCGGCGTCGCCGACCGGCACGTCGCGCCAGTTGAAGGTGGGGCTGCAGGCGGCGAGCAGGGCCGCCGCGATCAACGCAAGCCAGGAAGATGGAAAGGGCGACGACGGCATGGGGGAGCGATTATCGAGCCGCCCGGGGCCGGCGGGGCTTCGCAAGCACGATCGGGCGGGCGGAACTAAAATCGCGCCGCCCTCCTCTCTACGCTGCCATGAAAAAATACATCGCCGCTGCCGCCGTCGTCATCGCATTGGCCACCGGCGTGGGCGTGTACCTCGGCTCCGGCGCCACCGCCGCCCCGGCCTCGACCTTCGTGCTGCTCGACGGCTCGAAAAAGAGCACGGCCGACCTGAAGGGCAAGGTCACGCTGGTCAACTTCTGGGCCACGAGCTGCGTGACCTGCGTCGGCGAGATGCCCAAGGTCATCGCCACCTACGACAAATACAAGGCCCGGGGCTACGACACGCTGGCAGTGGCCATGAGCTACGACCCGCCGAGCTACGTCGTCAATTTCGCCGAAACGCGCAAGCTGCCGTTCAAGGTGGCGATCGACAACACCGGCAGCGTGGCGCAGGCCTGGGGCGACGTGAAGCTCACGCCGACCACCTACCTGGTCAACAAGCGCGGCGAGATCGTGAAGCGCTATGTGGGCGAGCCCGATTTCGCCGAGCTGCACAAGCTGATCGAGAAACTCCTGGCCGAAGCCTGATCCTTCGGCCGGCAACAAGAAAAAGGCGCTCCGAGGAGCGCCTTTTGTTTTTACTGGTTGCGGAAGCTGTCGTGGCACGCCTTGCAGCTCGCGGCGGTCGGGCCGAACTGGGTCTTCAGCGCGTCGATGTTGCCGGCCTTGGCTGCGACCAGCAGCTTGCCGGTCTCTTCGACCAGCTTCTGCTGACGTTCCTTGAACTTGGCGTCTTCCTTCCACACGTCGGGCCTGGCCTTGCCGCCCTCGGTGCCGGGGCCGAAGGCCGCCCAGGGCAGCTTCGCCATGTCGGCGACCACTTCGGCGTTGGCGGCGGCCATGGCGGCGTCGTAGGGCGCACGGCCGTTGGCCATGGCGCCGAGACGGCTGAAATGCTGGCTCATCACGAACAGCCCGCTCTGGCGGTACTTGATGGCGTCCTCGGGCTTGGCGAACTGGGCCGCGGCGGGCAGGGACATCGCAGCGCAGGCGGCTGCAACGGCGAACGAAGCGAATCGGGTCATCGGGGCTCCTCGTTGGGAAACGCCGTCTGGCGCGGCGCGGCGCGAGTGTAGGTCGCGCCGGCGCCGGGCTCATAGCAACAACCCGAAGCGAATGAGGGTCCGGACTTTGCTAATCTGCGCCTTCCGCAGCATTGCGCCCTCCGCGCCTCCTTCGATGACCGACTCCTCCGTGGCCGCCCCTCGAACGGCCTTCGGCACCGGCACGGCCACCCGGGTCTGGGACCTGCCGACGCGCCTTTTCCACTGGGCGCTGGCCATTGCCGTGATCGGCCTGATCGGCACCGGCCTGAACGGCATCATGGAATGGCACTTCCGCCTGGGCTACGCGGTGCTCGCGCTGCTGCTTTTCCGGCTGGCCTGGGGCTTCGTCGGCGGGCGCTGGTCGCGCTTCGCGGCCTTCGTCTACGGGCCAGGCTCCGTGGTCGCCTATCTGCGCGGGAAGGCTCATCCGGACCATCTGATCGGGCACAACCCGCTGGGCGCCCTGTCGGTTTTCGCCGTGCTGGCCATCCTTGCGCTCCAGGTGGCAACCGGCCTGACGGCAGATGACGAGATTTCGGCCTCCGGACCGCTCACGCGCTTTGTCTCGAGCGAGACGGTGAGCCTGGCCACGAGCTGGCACAAGGCCTGGGGCAAATGGATCGTGATCGCGCTCGCGAGCCTGCACGTGCTGGCCGTGCTGTTCCATGCACTCGTCAAGCGGCACCGGCTGGTGCGGCCGATGGTGACGGGCGACAAGCTGATCGCCGCCGGCGCCGGCGCCGGCGGCAATGTCGCACCGAGCCGCGACGATGCGGCCTCGCGCGCGTTTGCCCTCGTGGTGTTCGCGCTCTGCGCGGGCGTGGCTTACTGGATTTCTTCGTTGCGCATATGAGCTTTTCCGTTTCACGCCCACTGCCGCTGGCGGCCATGCCCGCCGTCGTGCTGCTGACGCCCGAGGAGGCGCACGAGATCGATGCCGTACGCGCGATCTTCCGCGACTATGCGAACTCGCTCGGCATCGACCTCGACTTCCAGGATTTCGAAGGCGAACTGGCCGGCCTGCCGGGCGAATATGCCGAGCCGCGCGGCACGCTGCTGCTGGCGCTGGTCGATCCGGTCAACGTGAAGGAAGACGCCGGCCGCCAGGCGCCGACCCTGAAACGCGCCGACGGCACGCTGGCGCACGTGGCGGGATGCTGCGCGCTGCGTCCGCTGGACAGCGCGGACTACGCCAACGCGGCCGAGATGAAGCGCCTGTATGTGCGCCCCGGTTTCCGCGGACTGGGCCTGGGCCGGCAGCTGGCCGAGGCGATCCTCGATGCCGCGCGCAGCTCTGGCTACGGCTGCGTGCTGCTCGACACCCTCGACGACATGGAGTCGGCGCGGGCCCTCTACGAAGACCTGGGCTTCGCGGAGGTGCCGCCCTACTATCACAACCCCGTCGCCGGGGCCCACTACCTGAAGGTGGATCTCTAGCCGGATCAGCCGCGGGCTTGCGCCAGCAGGGTCTCGGCGTTGCTCACTTCGAACTTGCCGGGCGCTTCGACGTTCAGCGTCGCGACCTTGCCGTCCTTCACGAGCATCGAATAACGGTTGCTGCGCAGACCCATGCCGCGGCCGGTCAGGTCGAGCGTGAGGCCGGTGGCCTTGGCGAAATCGGCGCTGCCGTCGGCCAGCATGCGCACCTTGGCGCCGGTCTTCTGGTCGCGCGCCCAGGCGCCCATCACGAAAGCATCGTTCACGCTCACGCACCAGATCTCGTCCACGCCGGCAGCCTTGAAGTCGTCGAAGTGCTGCACGTAGCCCGGCACGTGCTTGGCCGAGCAGGTGGGCGTGAAGGCGCCCGGCAGCGCGAACAGCGCGATGGTCTTGCCGGCCGAAGCCTTGGCCACGTCCACGGCGTTCGGGCCGATGCTGCAGCCCTCGCCCTCGACTTCGGAATATTCCTGCAGGGTGGCCGCGGGAAGGGTGTCGCCGACTTTGATCATTCGATGTGCTCCAGAAAAAGAAAAACGGCCCACATTGTGGGCCGTTTCCGGATTGGTTGCCCCAGGGGGCACCAATGATTGATCAGACCAGGACGGCCTTCTCGACCAGACGGGTCACGACCCAGTTCTTGGTCTTCGAGATCGGACGGCTTTCCGTGATCTCGATGGTGTCGCCCAGCTTGTACTCGCCCTTTTCGTCATGGGCGTGGTACTTGCTCGTCTTGGCCACGATCTTGCCGTAGAGCTCGTGCTTCACACGGCGCTCGACCAGCACGGTCACGGTCTTGGCACGCTTGTCGCTGACCACCTTGCCGATCAAGGTGCGCTTGAGGGATTTTTTAGCTTCCGTCATGTTCACTCCTTACTTGGCGGCTTGGGTTTCTTGCTGCTTCTGCGCAAGAATGGTCTTGGCGCGTGCGATGTCGCGACGCGTCACGCGCAGCGTCGAGGTGTTCGACAGCTGTTGCGTGGCCTTCTGCATACGCAGGCCGAAATGGGCCTTCTGCAGATCCTTGATTTCGGCTTGCAGGCCTGCGACGTCCTTCGTGCGCAGGGTTGCGGCCTTCGTCACCTTGGCCGGAGCCGCGGTTTCTTTCTTCTTACGGGTTGCCATAAGTGTTCTCCTCTCAGGCGCCGAGCTGGCGAGCGACGAAAGTCGTACGCAGCGGAAGCTTGGCGGCGGCCAGGCGGAACGCTTCGCGGGCGAGTTCTTCGGGCACGCCGACGATCTCGAACACGATCTTGCCAGGCTGGATTTCAGCGACGTAGTACTCGGGGTTGCCCTTACCGTTACCCATCCGCACTTCTGCGGGCTTGGTCGAGATCGGCTTGTCCGGGAACACGCGGATCCAGATACGGCCACCGCGCTTCACGTGACGCGAAATCGCGCGACGAGCGGCTTCGATCTGGCGCGCCGTGAGGCGGCCGCGGTCGGTGCATTTGAGACCGAAGTCACCGAACGCAACCGAGTTACCCGTGGTTGCGATGCCGGTGTTGCGGCCCTTTTGTTCCTTGCGGAACTTTCTGCGTGCAGGTTGCAGCATGTTTTATTACTCCGTGAGGGCCCCAGGCACTTGCGTGCCCGGGAGCGACCGATTACTCGGTCTTGGCACCGTCCGCTGCTGCAGCGGGCGCGGCTTTGCGGACGCGCTTAACGGCGGGTTTCGAGTCTGCACCGGCACCGCCGGTTGCTTCTGCGGGCTTGTCGCTGCCATCGGCCGGAGCGGTGTTGCCACCGATCGGGCCGCGGCCGCCGGCACGGGGGCCGGGACCACGACGGTCGCCACCCGGACGGTCGCCAGGGCGACCGTCACGGCGCGGACCGCGCGGACGACGTTCTTCTTCGGGACGCGGCGTTTCGACGGCCGGCAGGTCGTTACGACCCAGCGTGTCGCCCTTGTAGACCCAGACCTTGACGCCGATGACGCCGTAGGTGGTCTTGGCTTCCGAGGTGCCGTAGTCGATGTCGGCGCGCAGGGTGTGAAGCGGCACGCGGCCTTCGCGGTACCACTCGGTACGAGCGATTTCGATGCCGTTCAGGCGGCCAGCCGACATGATCTTGATGCCCAGGGCACCCAGACGCATGGCGTTCTGCATGGCGCGCTTCATGGCGCGGCGGAACATGATCCGCTTTTCGAGCTGCTGCGTGATGCTGTCGGCGATCAGCTGCGCATCGATTTCGGGCTTGCGCACTTCTTCGATGTTGACCGCAACCGGCACGCCGAGCTGCTTGCCCAGTTCGCGCTTGAGGTTCTCGATGTCTTCGCCCTTCTTGCCGATCACGACGCCCGGACGTGCCGAGTAGATCGTGATGCGTGCGTTCTTGGCGGGACGTTCGATCATGACGCGCGACACCGAAGCGTTCTTCAGCTTCTTCTTCAGGTATTCGCGAACCTTGATGTCTTCGGCCAGCATGCCCGCGAAATCGCGGTCGCTTGCGTACCAGCGGCTGGACCAGTTACGGGTAACCGCAAGGCGGAACCCGGTTGGGTGGATTTTCTGTCCCATATTTCTTCCAGGCCTTCTTAGTTGCCAACCGTCACGTACACATGGCACGTGGGCTTGCTGATGCGATTGCCGCGACCCTTGGCCCGCGCGGTGAAGCGCTTGAGCGTTGCACCTTGCTCGACGTAGATGGTCTTGACCTTCAGCTCGTCGATGTCGGCACCGTCGTTGTGCTCGGCGTTGGCGATAGCCGACTCCAGCACCTTCTTGATGATCACAGCGGCCTTCTTCTGCGTGAACTGCAGAACGTTGAGCGCTTGATCGACCTTCTTGCCGCGGATCAGGTCAGCGACCAGACGGCCCTTGTCGACCGACAGGCGGACACCGCGGAGGACTGCACGTGTTTCAGACATGGTCGTTCCTTACTTCTTCTGGACTTTTTTGTCCGCGGGGTGCCCCTTGAACGTACGCGTGAGCGCAAATTCGCCGAGCTTGTGGCCGACCATCTGGTCGGTGATGTACACGGGCACGTGTTGCTTGCCGTTGTGCACGGCGATGGTCAGACCGATGAACTCGGGCAGAACCATCGAGCGGCGCGACCAGGTCTTGATCGGCTTCTTGTCCTTGGTCGTCACGGCCTTGTCGGCCTTGGCCACGAGGTGGTGGTCGACGAAAGGACCCTTTTTGAGAGAGCGAGTCATTGGCTATCCCTTACTTCTTGCGACGCGACACGATGAAGACCTGCGTGCGCTTGTTGTTACGGGTGCGATAGCCCTTGGTCAGGTTGCCCCATGGGTCGACAGGATGGCGGCCTTCGCCAGTCTTGCCTTCGCCACCACCGTGCGGGTGGTCGACCGGGTTCATCACCACGCCGCGAACGGTCGGGCGAATACCCATGTGACGCTTCACACCGGCCTTGCCGAGCTGGCGCAGGCTGTGTTCTTCGTTGGCAACTTCACCGATGGTCGCGCGGCATTCGATGTGAATGCGGCGGACTTCGCCCGAACGCATGCGGACCTGGGCGTAGACGCCTTCACGGGCCAGCAGCGTGGCCGAGGTACCGGCCGAACGAGCGATCTGCGCGCCCTTGCCGGGTTGCAGTTCGATGCAGTGGATCGTCGAGCCGACCGGGATGTTGCGGATCGGCAGGGTGTTGCCGGCGCGGATCGGCGCTTCGGAGCCCGACAGCAGCGTTGCACCGGCTTCCAGACCGCGCGGGGCGATGATGTAGCGGCGCTCGCCGTCGGCGTAGCAGACCAGAGCGATGTGGGCGGTACGGTTCGGGTCGTATTCGATGCGTTCGACCTTGGCCGGGATGCCGTCCTTGTTGCGCACGAAGTCGACGACGCGGTAGTGGTGCTTGGCACCGCCGCCACGATGACGGATCGTGATGTGACCGTTGTTGTTACGGCCGGCCTTCTGGAACTGGGGTTCCAGCAGGGGAGCGTGAGGAGCACCCTTGAACAGGTGGTCACGCGAGATCTTCACCGCGCCGCGTTGGCCCGGCGAAGTGGGTTTCATCTTGATGACGGCCATGATTAAGCGCCTTCCCCGACGAGGTTGAGCTCTTGACCCGGCTTCAGGGTCACATAGGCCTTGCGCACGTTGTCGCGGCGGCCGATGGACTTGCCAAAGCGCTTGGTCTTGCCCTTGGTGTTGAGCACCGACACGCCCTGGACTTCGACCTTGAACATCAGTTCGACAGCGGCCTTGATCTCGGGCTTGGTGGCGTCTTGCAGCACCTTGAAAGTGACAGCGTTCGACTTCTCGCCGACCATCGTGGCCTTTTCGGACACGATCGGAGCGACCAGCACCGCCATCAGGCGGCCTTCTTCGAACGTACGTTCAGCGGCGGTAGGGTTCACGCGGCTCATGCGAACATCTCCTTGAGCTTGTCGACGGCACCCTTGGTGACCAGCACCTTCTTGTAGTGAACCAGCGACACCGGATCGGCGTAGCGGGGTTCGACCACGAGAACGTTCACCAGATTGCGCGAGGCAAGGTACAGGTTTTCGTCGACTTCTTCGGCGATCACGAGCACGGACTCGAGATTCATCGCCTTGAAACGGGCAGCCAGCGGCTTGGTCTTGGGCGAATCGACCTTGATCGAGTCGACCACGGCCAGACGGCCTTCGCGAGCGAGTTGCGAGAAGATGGACGCCATGCCGGCGCGGTACATCTTCTTGTTGATCTTCTGCGAGAAGTTTTCGTCAGGCATGTTCGGGAAGATGCGACCACCCCCGCGCCACAGCGGCGAGGACGTCATACCGGCGCGGGCGCGGCCCGTTCCCTTTTGCTTGAAAGGCTTCTTGGTCGAGTGCTTGACCTGTTCGCGGTCCTTCTGGGCGCGCGTGCCTTGGCGGGCGTTGGCCTGGAATGCAACGACGATCTGGTGGACCAGGTCTTCGTTGTAGTCACGGCCGAACACGGTCTCGGGGGCGTCGTACTTCGACGCGGCCTGGCCTTGTTCGTTCAGGAGTTCGAGTTGCATTACTTCGCTCCTTCAGCCGCTTGCGGCTTGGCCTTGATGGCGGGACGCACGGTGACGAAGCCACCCTTCGAACCCGGGATCGCGCCCTTGATGAGCAGCAGTTGGCGTGCTTCGTCGATGCGGAACACGTCGAGGTTTTGCGTCGTGCGGGTGACGTCGCCGAGGTGGCCCGTCATGCGCTTGCCGGGGAACACGCGACCGGGGTCTTGTGCCATACCGATCGAGCCGGGAACGTTGTGCGAACGGCTGTTACCGTGCGACGCGCGTTGCGAGCTCATGTTGTGACGCTTGATCGTGCCAGCGTAGCCCTTGCCGATGGAGGTGCCTTGCACGTCCACCTTCTGGCCCACGGTGAAAACGCTGTTCACGGCGATCACGCCGCCAGCCTTGTGCTGACCTGCGGTATCGGCGGTAACGCGGAATTCCTGGATGATTTCGCCTGCTTCGACACCCGCCTTGGCGAGGTGGCCGGCTTCGGGCTTGGTCACGCGCGATGCTTTGCGCGAACCGAACGTCACTTGCAGGGCGACGTAGCCATCGGTCTCTTGGGACTTGATCTGGGTCACACGGTTGTTGGACACATCCACCACCGTGACAGGAACTGCGTCCCCGTCATCGGTGAAGAGACGCATCATCCCCACCTTGCGGCCCAGCAACCCGAGGGAGTTGCTCAGACTCATATGTTTTCTCCAAAAATGGAAATCCTCTTCCGCCACTGCCACTTCAATTGGCAACAGCGTTTGCCAGATTTCTCCGGCTACGGAAGAAGGTTGATAAATCCCTGCCCGCATGGCGCCTTGCGGACGCAACAAGGGCAGAGCCAGCGATTATAGCCCGCGATGCGCAGGCCATGCAAGCGGCCGCTCAGGCCCCTTGTTCAGGGCCTCGAGCGCAGGTTTCCCGCTTATTGAGCGGGCAGCGAGATGATCTTTTCGCCGCCGGGCACGGCCTTCACCTCGCCCGCCGGCTTCATGGAAGGCGCATCCGAGCCGGTCTGCACAGGAATGGAAACGGCGCTGCGCGCGTTGCCCTGCGCGATGAAGACGTTCAGATAGGCGATGCCTTCGCGGTCGCTCACCACCGTGACGGTGGCGCTGGTACGTGCGCCTGGCGACAAAGTCAGCGTGTTGCTGCCCGACAACGTCAGCCCGGCGTCCGGGCTCAGGCGCACGGTCGCGCCGTCGGGGCTGGTGACGCCATCGAACTGGAGGGTGATGGCCGTCGGCTTGCCCACCTGGGGATTGCCGCTGAATTGGTACTGCAACGTGACGCCGGAGTCGTTGGACTTTCTGGACGCGGTGACCACGGGCTGGGCCGCCGGCTGCCTGGCGCCTCGCGAGCCCGGCATGCCGTCGGCCAGGGCTGGCGCCGACGCCGTTGCCAGCGCAAGCCATGCCAGCGCCATCGTCGAATGGGTGCGGATGTTCATGGCGAGCCTTCCTATTGAACGAGAACGGAGAAACACCTTGGCGGCAGATTGTTCGCGCCGGACACCGGCGCATCGTCGCGCACCGCAAGAACGTAGTCACCGGCGCCCAGGCTGACCTTGTTGCTGCTTCTCGCGATCAATCCGCCCTTGAAGAGGTCGAAGTTCGGCAGGCCGCTCCCTCCGGTGAGCTGGATCGTGTAGTCGCGGCTCGCAGGTGCATTGAAGGCAAGGTACGAAATGTTGCCGAGCTTGTTGACGGTACCTGCCACGTTGGAGATGCAGGCAACGTTGGACGCCAGAACGCCGACCGCCACGGGCGTGTACAAAGGCAGCACGCCGGGAACCGGCGTGGCGGCAGCACTGTCATCGCTCGTTTCACCGACGCCGTAGGCATCGGTGGACGTGATGCCCTGCCCCGCGAGCAGGGTTTTCAGCGCGGGCGCGCTCCCCGGGGCGACCGCATTGAACACCGAGGAGAACAGGTGGATCGACGTGACGGGCGTCGCACTGCGGAACTGGAAGCTCGTCATCGCGTCGTTGATCGGCTTGAATCCGACCTGCTGGTTCAGGTTCCAGAGAATGGACTGGATCGAAACCTCCCGGTACCAGCCGGGATTGGTCGATGGACCGGCCCTCAGGTCCACCGATATGGAATCGGTCGCCTGGCCGGGTCCGCGGGAATCCACATAGGTGCTTCGGTCCAGCGCAATGCCCGACCAGGCATTGCCCCACCCTTCCGAGAACGCCAGCCGGCGGTCGACCCGGTCACTGCCCGAATGCTCCCCGCCCGGCGAGTCGTCGCGGCTGAACGACGACTGGTAGTAGTGCCCCCATTCGTGCGCGATCACCGGCGAGTCGAATTCGTCGGTGTCGACGCCTTCCTTGCCCAACACGTAGATCTCGCGGCCGGTGCTCTTGCTGACGAAGTAGGTGGTGGTGATCTGGCCCAGCGCCGGATTGCCGGGCGATGGTGCGTTGTTGGGGCTCCAGTACACGCGCAACGACGGGAAAGACGTGGCAGGCGCGACCGACAGCACCTTCTGCATTGCCGTGTAGACCGTGTCGAGGATTGCAAAGGGCGCCGCCACACGCTGCGAGGCATACCTGGAACCGTCCCAGCCGGTTGCCGCCCGCAGGTCACGGGTCGATGACGCAGTGCCCGACGAGAACGCCGCCGTCTGCATCGAATACAAGGCGTTGCCCTGGGTGTTGTCGCGCACGCTGACATCCCAGGCCGCGCCGGGTGCGGTGCGGGTCAACTGGGCCCTCACGCGCACGATCACGGTTGAATTCGCCGGCACGCTCACCGAATAGGCGCCGTTGTCGTCGGTCGTGGCGACCGCGAGTTGCGCAGAAGTGGCGGCATCGACCACCTCCAGCGACGCGCCTCGCACAGGCTTGACGGACGTGGATGCATACACGAGGTTGCCGTTCGGATTGGGAACGGATTCGTAGGTGGCCGTGCCTGTCAGGGTAACTGGACCCGCGCTCACCGGCGGCAGAAAAGGCAACACGCCCACGCCACCGCCTCCCCCTCCTCCACCGCCGCCGCAGCCAGCCAGCAACGCCGTTGCAACGCATGCCGACGCAAACGCATAAGAGAACTTGTAGTTCATGACTGGTGCTGCCCTCGTTTCAGCCTCCGGTCGATACGCCGGAGTTGCCGCCGCGCGAGGATGCCATATCTGGGCAGAAAAGCACAAAGCCCGCCTGCATTTCTGCGGGCGGGCCTTGCTGAAAACACGACGAGTGTCGTGCTTCTTCTTACTGCAGCTTGATCTCGACGTCCACGCCGGCCGGCAGGTCGAGCTTCATCAGCGCGTCCACGGTCTTGTCGGTCGGGTCGACGATGTCCATCAGGCGCTGGTGCGTGCGGATTTCCAGCTGGTCGCGCGACGTCTTGTTGACGTGCGGCGAACGCAGGATGTCGAAACGCTTCATGCGGGTCGGCAGGGGCACGGGGCCCTTGACGATCGCACCGGTACGCTTGGCGGTGTCAACGATTTCGGCTGCCGATTGGTCGATCAGCTTGTAGTCGAATGCCTTCAGGCGGATGCGGATTTTTTGCTTGGTTGCCATGGTGATTCCTTTGCGTCCGGCTTAGATGTCGAGGATCTTGGCAACGACGCCCGAACCCACGGTGCGGCCGCCTTC